>NZ_JACVUH010000039.1:0-3355 GCF_016516865.1 Enterococcus sp. S53 | reverse complement strand
TGATGTGATGATTGATAAGTGCATTGCTTATGGTGAGAAATGGTATTTCCCGATGCAGCCATTCCAGAAGTTCTTAATCGCATTTATCTTTTTTTATTTTAAAAAGAATGACCGGAATGTTTACCGCAAGTTCCTTTGGATGTTTGGTCGCGGCGGTGGTAAAAACGGATTGTTATCAGTCGTGCTGAATTTCCTTCAGACTGAAATGCACGGCATCATGGACTACAACGTTTCGATCGTTGCCAATAGTGAGGATCAAGCGAAAACATCATTCGAAGAGATATACAATACAATCAAACGGAATAAGACTTTACAAAAAGCTTTTGAATATGGCAAGTCTGTGATCACCAGCAAAAAGACTGGAAGTAAAATAAAATTCCGTACTAGTAATGGCGATACAAAAGATGGATTACGTGATGGAGCAGTAGCTTTTGATGAAATCCATCGATACGAATCGAACAAAGATGTAAAAGTCCATATTAGTGGGCTTGGTAAACGCCCGAACCCGAGGGAGTTTTATGTGGGTACTGACGGTTATGTTCGTGAGGGATTCTTGGATAATATGAAAGAAAAAGCGAAAAGAGTGTTGAGCGGTTCAGTCCGTTTCAATGCTCTTTTTCCTTTCATCTGCAAACTTGATTCAGAAGACCAGGTCAATGATCCTGATAATTGGGAGTTGGCAAATCCTATGTTTCATCATCCGCTATCTGAGTATGCGGACAATCTCTACGAAACTGTTATGGAAGAATACGAGGATTTGGAAGACGATCCAAGCAACCGAGAAGAGTTCATGACTAAACGTATGAATTTACCTGTCACAGACTTAGAACGATCGGTGGCTAGTCGTGAAGAGATTCTGGCAACAAACAGACCATTCCCAACAAACCTAATCGGCAAACGAGCCATTGGCGGTTTAGACTATGCCAGTCTGCGTGATTTCGCCGCTTGTGGGCTTTTGTTTCGTGATGGGGATGATTATGTATTCAAGACCCATTCGTTCGTTAGAAAGCAATTTGTGGACATTTACTACGGGTATTCACGTAAGGCTTCTGAAACTACAAAAGAAAAATTTGCACCAATTAGGGAATGGGAAGAAAAAGGGTTGCTGACGGTCATAGATGGGCCCACAATCGATCCTAAAACAGTTGTCGGCTGGTTTGTTGAACAACGTGAAAAATACGGCATAACGAAAATAGTAGCCGATAATTTCCGGATGGATTTATTGCGACCATTGTTTTTGGAGGAAGGATTTGAAATCGAAGTTATCAGAAATCCAACAGCTGCAGATAATCTGTTAGCACCTAGAATTGAAGATGCTTTCGCCAATAATCACATTATCTTTGGTGATAATCCATTGATGCGCTGGTACACAAACAATGTATTAGTAAAAACGAATGGCGACGGCAACAAATCATACAAGAAAAAAGAAGAAGTTCGGCGGAAGACAGACGGTTTCAAGGCATTTGAATACTGCTTATGGCGTGCTGATGAAATCATTGACTACGACTACGATGATGCCTTTGACATGTTGGATGAAATTGAATTTTAAAAAAGAGCTAGGATAGGCCCTAGCTCTAATTAATTACTTTTTAGTCCATTTATTACCGGGCTTTTGTGTTGGGGGTAATCTATCACCAGAGTCGATTTTAACTTCTCTTGGTTTTGAAACTTCGCCACCTCTGGGACCCACTTCTTTATATTTACCAGGTCTTTGATTATCAGTGCCGGGCGGTATTAATCTGTCTGCCATAGTAAGTATCCTCCTTGTTTTATTTCAGTTTAAAGCGACTGATAACTTATTATATCAACTTTGGTAATGCTTACAATTTAATTTTTAGAAAGCGAGTGATAATTATGTATAAACCACAATATCTAAACGTTGAGCGAAAAACAAAAAACGTAATGGCTGGTAACACAGTTTATTTCACTAAAGTAACTACAACGCCTTTGGGTTATAAGAAGAAACCACCTGAACAGGTCCAAAATAAATCAGGTAGGCGATTTGCCGGAAAGTGAAGGTGATCCATATATCTCGCATTTATGCGTTAAATAAAAACAATTAACAAAGGAGTGGTTGTTGTGGGAGAAGAAAAGAATCATGGAAATGTGACAATTAATTTGAAAATAAAGAAAACTATCTATTTGAAAATCTTGCAAATTAAAATTTTTAGTTTCTTTAGCAAGAAAAAAGCAGAAGAAATGTATAACAATTTGGATGGCAATGACTTTGTCAAATTAAAGTCAATCGTATAAGTACCATCTACTAAAAAATATGGAGAGTGTGAATTTTATGGATGAGAAAGCATTTATTGAAAGATGTCGAGAATTGGTTGAAGAATATGCAATCATACATCTGGACAAAAGTGATCAAGAAGTAGTTTTTGACGTATTTGTAGTATGGCAAGTTAAGGTGCTGCAAAATAATAAAGCTTTACTAAGCACCACTATTTCTGACGGGATGTACTATGAAATTACCTACAACGGTGACAAAGATGAACTTTATTTTGATGCATATAAGAAATTCGAAAATAAATGTATTCCGTTTTAAAAATTGCTCAAAACATCTTGCCCGATTGAAAGGTGGTGAAAATATGTGAGTTTATTTGATGTCTTTAAGCAGTCCATACGTAATGAAGAACCTTCAGACTGGATTCCTGACCTCGTCTATGGTGACGATGAGTCCGCTCGATCATATCTTAAAATCATGGCTAAGAACACAGTGCTAGATTTTGTCGCAAGGACAATGTCCACACTCGAAGTGAAGTTCAAAAACAAAGATGGTACTGCTGACTGGGAATACATTTTGAATGTTCGACCAAACAATGATATGTCGGCTGCAACGTTCTGGGAAAAGTTTTTCTACCGACTTATGGACGACAACGAAGTGCTGGTTATTTTTACTGAAGATAACCAATTGCTGATAGCTGATGATTTTTCTCGTACGGAATATGCTGTTTATGATGATGTGTTCACAGGCGTAACAGTGAAGAACTATGTATTTCAAAAAAGCTTCAATATGTCAGATGTGATCTACATTGAATACAACAATGATAAACTTGATCGTTTTACAAAGGGCTTGTTCGAGGATTATTCCGAGTTATTTGGGCGAATCATTGAAATTGCAATGCGAAACAACCAAATTCGTGGATCTGTGTCCATCGATTCGACCGGAAGTATTAACGAGGAAAAAGGAAAAGACGGCAAGACACGAAGTCAAAGATTACAAGAGTATATTGACAAGGTCTACAATGCATTCAAAACAAAATCCGTAGCAATTGTAGCAAAGATCAAAGGATTTGAGTACGAGGAATACACCAATAAACAAGGGGTTTCCAATCAATCACTGGATGAGCTA
>NZ_JACVUH010000038.1:0-3394 GCF_016516865.1 Enterococcus sp. S53 | reverse complement strand
AACCAATTCTTTGTATAATGGTCCTGATTGATCATTTACGATCATATCTCCACCCGGGTGGTAATTTGTTCCTTTGGCATTTGGAATAGCTGTTTGTCCTGTTCTTCTCCCACGATATTCCACATCGATTACAACATTCTTGCTATATACTTGAGCAATTTCGTTCTTTGCTTGTGTAACCTGTGAATAATCTGCTGTTGCATGTAGGTGCTTCGCTCCAACTCTGGTTTCGTTGTAAAGATTTAATTTACCACGTGCCTGATCAAAGTTATTTACGGCATTTGTGTTATTTCCTAATAGTTTTTTCAATGCTGGTGGAAGTTTATTATATTCTTCAAGTGCTGCTTTCGTTTGATCAACTGTTAGTTTTGCTGGATCGTCCGCAATTAGTGTTTTTAATTGTGGGGAAAGTCCATTCCATTCTTCAAGCTGACCGTTGGATTCCATCAGCTTGTATACTGCGTCTGCGTTAGTTACTCCTAGTAATTTCCTGTCTGCATTGTACTGATTCCACATACCTAGTTTTTCAATGGTATCGTAAAGTTGTAGTTTAGCTTCATCACCATCCACTAAAAGTTGTTGTTCCGTCAAATAAAGTTCATTCCACTTTCCAGATTCACCCATTGCGATTGCAATTTCTTCTTTAGCGTTTGTTGAAATATCTGCATTCTTAGCAATGAACCGCAATTGTTCCCAACCTTCATAGGTAGAAGACATATCCTTTAACACATCAGCCATGTTGGTACGAACTTCTCCAGTTTTAGGATCAAGAGCCAAGCTATTCCACTGCATATCGGCTTCGTTAGTGCCTTTTGCTAACATGTCTAGATTTTCGCTTGTAGAATTTACGCTTGCGTTTACAAGTTGAGATACTTCGTCAACTGTCCATCCGTACATTTCCCAAACGCCAGCCATATCTTGAAGACTAAAGCCTTGCTCCAGTCCTAATTTTGCATAGCCTAGGATCATGGCCTCCATTGTCTGATCATGCGTTTTTTCTAGCTTGTCCATTTCAACTTTATAGGCTTGTGTATTTTTGCCCCAAATCTCAGCAATAGATTTCTTCTGCTTTTCATAAGATTCCTGCTCATCATTCATAGCGCTTTTTACGTTTTTAGCACGCTCTTGTAGCTGTTTTGTTGATAGCTTGGATAAATCATCCTGATACGCTGTTTCGATGGCTAACCGCTGATCTTTGGAGAAACCCGCTTGTTCTAGTTGTTTATCAGAAAGTTGCTTATAGTTAGCTTCAATATACTGGCGTTCTTGGTCTGATAAATCACGGTTGTTTTTGCTAGCGTTTGTTAGTATTTCATTTATTCTATCTACACGTTTCTGTGCTTGTTGGATCAACGCCTCGTTGACCTGCTCTTCATAAGCTATTGCTTTATCAGCTTTCGCTTTAGATTCCGGATCTTTCAAATTTTCTGCAGCTGCTTTTTTTCGTTCAATTTCTTTATCCATTGCCGCTTGAATTGAATCTACAATTTCTTGATTTGCCGTTATAGCTTTATCAGCAGAACCTCGTACACCGTCTGCATATTCATTTACATAGCTTACTGCTTTATCTCTTAGTTCATAAGACTTTGAAATAACTTTGTCTTGTTCTTCAGTTACAGCAGTTCCCCACTTGGCTCCAGCTAGTTGGTGCTCATCATAGGCTTTTTTGCCAAGGTATACTGCACCAGCAATTGCACCTAGCGCCACAACTCCTATAGCGATTGGACCAGCCAAACCAGCGATAGCAGTTCCCATTCCTGCTAGTCCGCCAGCGGCCGCTCCGGCAGTTCCAGTTCCAACAGCAGTTGTTGCTGCAGTACCTACTCCTGTGATTGAAGTTGCTAAACCAGCAATTGCCTTTTTCTCAGCGGCAGACGCTACAAGTTTTACAATTCCTGTAGATAATTTGCCCACACCTTTCGTAACTGATCCGATGGTAGAGATACCCCCACCGAGCAACTTGAGTGCTGGACCGGCAGCTGCAGCCATAAGACCCCATTTGATAATGTTTTGCTGTTGTTCTTTATCTAAAGAACTAAAGGCTTTAGCCATGTCACCAAAGCTCTTGATCAGCGGTTTTGAAGCTTCCAAACCATCTCTTAATGCGTCAACTAGTGGTCCCCCGAATTCAATTGCCGCATCCACGGCTTCATTTCGCAACATTTTGAGTTTTGACTCTGTTGTTTCATATCGTGTACCAGCTTCATTGGTTAAAGCGGTATTCTCTTCCCAAGCTTGTGTTGACATGTCAACTGCACCAGAAAGTGTGTCAGAAGCTAAAGCTAAGGACTTGAGCATATTCGATTGGCGAACACCACTTAAGCCCATTTCATCAAGCATTAATGTTGCAGATTCACCTTTTCCGTCTAGCTCACCTAAGCCTTTGATGAATGACTGTATCGCTTCAATAGGTTTTTCATTCCATTGCTTAGCAAATTCACTCGATGACATGCCGGCAACTTTTGCAAACTGGTCTAAACTATCCCCACCTTCAACAGCTGCTTTTTCAATGGCCGTCAAAGTTTGGGTCATAGCTGTTCCACCAGCCTCAGCTTCGATACCAACTGAACTCATCGCGGTAGCTAATCCGAGTATCTCTTGATTACTTAGACCAGCCAGTGTACCTGCGGAAGCTAATCGATTTGCCATCTGAACAATATCTGCTTCTGTTGTGGCGAAATTATTTCCCAATGCAACGACAGACGATCCAAACCTTTGATACTCACTAGATGTCATTCCGGTAATATTCGCTATTTTGGCAATTGCGGTAGCTGCCTCTTCAGCGGATAGGTTTGTAGATTCACCCATATCAATCATGGTTTTAGTAAAAGCTGTAATATCTTGCGTTTGAATTCCTAGTTGCCCGGCAGCTTCTGCTACAGCTGCAATTTCGCTGTGAGTCGAAGGTAATTCTTTTGCCAACCCTCTTAAACTAGCTTCCAGATCGTCATAAGAGTAAACAACGTTACCATTGCTATCTACAACTTCATCCGAGGTCTTCTTAACACCGGCAAACGCTGATTCCCAATCGATAGCCGCTTTAGTAACTGCTGTGGCACCGGCGACGATAGGTGCAGTTACACCAACTGTTAAAGCAGTTCCAGCTTTGGAAACCATACCGCCGAACTTTTGAATCTTTTCGCCTTGTTTAATATAGGCATCACCGTGCTGTTTTAGCCAACCGGTAACGCCTTGTGTTTCAACTTGCATTCTAGCGAGCTGACCTGCAGTATTTTGTAACTGCAGTTTATAGTTCGCCAATTTACCGTTAGCATCTTGTAACTGATTAGCTAGCCGCTTCGTGGAATCCGTTGCTTTTCCGTCAACGAATGAACCATCATAAGCTTTCTTGAGGGCGGACACTTGGTTTTCTTGTGCTTTGATAATCTGTGTT
>NZ_JACVUH010000037.1:0-4172 GCF_016516865.1 Enterococcus sp. S53 | reverse complement strand
TAACAACGACACTACTTTAACGAGATTGCAGCAGATATGCGAGATGTTCAATTGCGAAATGTATTTTACTGTTGAGTTTCAAAATTTAAAAGTCACAAAAAAGCGAATCAATATAGTAAAACAAATCGGGGTAGAAACCAACGAAGTTCTTAACGCTGGTGTTGACCTGATCACTATTGGGAAGCACATTAACGTAGATAATTTGAAAACTGCTTTGATCGTAACAGGTGGCAGCAATTTTAACAATTTGGTATACAACGACGGAAACTATTTCACGAGAATCGGCGAATCAATCATCTATGACCGTGAAGCTAACGCATTATGGGGTAGAGGCCATACGACTGATACTCGTGATTCTGGTTGGGTATATGGCAACTATCAATCACAATCAGACAATCCGGCTCAAATGTTTGCAGAAGGTTTAGCTGAATTAAAGAAAATTAATCAGCCAGAGGCTACGTATACTGTTGAAGCCATTTTTAGCAATACGGACTTCATGGTAGGTGACCGTGTGACGATTATCGATGAAGAGTACAACCTAGCACTGCGAATCAGTGCTAGGATCCTCCAGAAAGACATCTGTAGGACAAATCCATCAAACAATGGGCTTGTCATAGGGAATGTTATCGAATTACAAAGTGCAATCAGCGCTAAGTTGCGGCAGCTGCAGAACCAAATCAACCAAAAAGCTGATGACACGATCACAACCGAAATGATTGCAACAGAAGATGGTAACTTGAGAAACTTCGAGGTAAAGGTTTATAAAGGCAATGCCGACATTACCGCCAATCTGGAAAACTACCAGTTTTATTGGAAGCTGACCGACAAAGACGGGAATCTGAAAACAGAGTGGATAGAAGCCAATAAGGATGCTGGCAACACAGTATCTGTTCACTTAGATGATGTAAGGCGTGATAACCAAATCTCATGCCAGGTAATGTATGCGGAAAATAAATTTGTCCAAGCCATATATTTCTGGAACGGACTGAAGAAAACAGCGAGCAAAATCATGCGACTACAAAATGAAAATACTGTCACGATTCCTTTTATCACAGACATTCACTATGCGACCGACACATTTATCCAAGAGGACTTAGAAAACTATGGCCGGACAGATAACCACATCAAAAATGTTGCCGAATTGTCTCACATGATTCCTTTGGACTGCATTGTTGGCGGTGGGGATTTCGTCGATGGCGGAACCACGAAAGATACGAACGTGTCAAACTACAAGAAAGTCGTCAGCATGTTTGGCTTGGCCAACTGTCCGTTTTTCCTCACCAAAGGCAATCATGATGATAACTCGTGGGGAGATGGTCGGCAAGGTCGAGGCACCGCTGCAGTGTACAAAGTCAACAAGAACTACCAGCCTGATCCAAACAACGAAAACAAGGCATGGCACGGCAATATGAGCTACACGATCAAGCCGAGTGAAATGTATGAGATCATAACTCGTCCGTCCACTATTTGGGATATCAAAGAAAATCCTAATGACAAGAACATGTATTACTACTATGACGTGCCTGGCAAAAAGGTTCGTGTTTTTATCTTGAATTCCTATGATATCCCATACGTTTATGATACTGACGGTACAGTGAAGTACCTTGGTGTCAATGTGGGTGGTTATCGACAAGCCCAGCTTAAATGGTTTGCGGATAACTTAAAAGCCACACCGACTGATTACACGATCGTTTGTTTCCAGCATGTGCAGTGGGGAGATTGGTATACGACCACGCCGCATTATTTCCCGTATAACTGGGAGACAATCAAAGGGTTGGTGTTGGCTGCTAAAACAGGCACCAGCTTTACTCGTAAATATACTGGTAACGCTGATTTTGCCAGCGATATATCAGTATCGTTTACCACACCAAGGACAATCGCATTCTTGGCTCACGGTCATCACCACACTGACCGAATGACAACTAAAGACAATATCACAAACGTTTCAACAAGTTGTTCTGTCAGTCGCCCAAAGAAAGATCAAAGAGATCGTCCTTTAGGGGAACTAGAAGAAGACTTGTGGGACGTTTTTGTTTTGGACACAAAGAAAAAACATGTAGATATCGTGCGGTACGGAGCAGGTAGCGATCGGAGCTTTGACTACTAGAAAGGGGGAATCTTTATGGCAATTATTGAGGTTAGCAAGCAGATTACCAACTACCTAGATAGCGAACAAACGGCATCTGCTCCTGCTAATCCTGTAGAGGGTCAACGCTGGACAGATACATCAAAAAGTCCTCCTGTTGCTATGATTTATACGGAAGGTGATTGGAAACCAGAACGGTTATCTGTTGAAGTCTTAGATCCAGATTTTTATCAAGATTTGGAAAATAACAAAGCGGAAGTGGCGACTGCTATCGAAAAAGCGGAAGCAGCTGAAAAGGCTGGGAAAGATGCACAAGCTGCAGGGGAAGCAGCTCAATCAGCAGCCAGCGAGGCGAAGCAAGCAGGGGAAAATGCTGCAAGCTTAGCGACACAAGCTAGTTTAGATGCTCAAGCGGCTAAAGCAAAAGCAGATGCGATCCAGATTGATGTAAATGGGCTTGTTTCTGATGTAGCTACTATCAATGGAACAGTTACATCAATCAGTAGTAAGGCTAACGAAGCTTATGAGAAAGCAGCCGCTGTGGAAGGCAGAACAGCAACGCTAGAAACCTCAGTTACTGGTCTAACTGGGCGTATGACAGATATTGAGACGACATCAACAAGTACCACTAAAAAACTGAATGAATTAGTCGTCACAGTGGACGGGCAAAAACAAACCATAGCGACTGTGACGGCCACTGCGGACAGTGCATTGAGTAAAGCAAATGTATTGGAAACTACTGTTGACGGAGTTACTAGGACTATTAGCAGCGTGCAAGAGATCGTCGATAATCAGAAAGGGGCTACTAGAAATTACCTAAAAAACTCTGAATCGCCTCGAATGACATCGTATCTAAATGCTAACCCAACATATAGTATGAATCAATCTGTGCCAGAGTGGAAAGCAACAAATGCTGTCCGGCATAAAGTACTAGCTGATGCAGGTGACCACGCTACGATATTTGGCACTATGGGTGCTGGTAGATTGGTGGAGGCTGGAACTTATTATGTGCATAGTATCTATGTAAGTAATGTTGGTTCTAATCAACTTCGTATTAGTAACAACTTAGGTAAAACTATTAATGTGGAACCCGGAGAAATAAAAAGAGTTGTCTTTCCTGCTAGCTCACAAGCAGGTGGAACAGCAAGTATGCAGTTTGTATTTTCTAGGGCTTCAAAAGATCTAGAAATGGAATTCATTCTTTGGCACGCCATGATCGCCGATGGAACAATTGTAAGCAGTTGGGTACCGAACCCAGACGAACAAGCAACAGTAACTCAGGTTAATACAATCTCCGAAACTGTAGATGGTCACACCCAATTAATTGCAACAACAAAAACAACAGCTGATTCAGCACTTACTAAAGCAACGCAGGTCGAAACAACGGCAAATGGACTGAAAACAACTATTTCAAGCATTGAGACAACTGCAAATACTGCTTTAACTAAAGCTACACAAGTTGAAGCAACGGCAAATGGGCTAACCACAACAGTTACTAATATCCAATCTGATATCAACAACCTAAGCACTGCTACCAGAAATTTGCTTACTAAAACTGCTACTTTAGCAGATAGATTATCTGGAAGCCTTGACGCTAATAATTCCTATAATGGAAATGCTACTTTGAAAGGTACCTTTTCTAGTAATTATGTAGATACTTTTCGTCAAAAAACAGCATCTATACCAAGAGATGGAAAGTTCACTGTTACTTTCTGGGCTAAAGCAGATCGCAACATTAATTTCAACAATTACTTTTACGGAACTGGTACAACTACAAGTGTCGTGAACAGTGATGGTAAAAGCGGCACTGGATCGGACGGCAATAATGTGTTAGCTGCCACCACTTCATGGAAGAGATATTGGATAACATGGACTCAACAAGGTGCGAGTGCAAATAAAGAGATTCTTTTAGGAAGAATATTTAGTGCTGGTAGCCTTTGGATAAATTCACCTATGTTTATTGAAGGGACAATGCCAACTGACTGGGCGCCTGCTCCTGAAGATATGGCGACCATATCTCAAATTACCCAACTGGCAGACCAGATGAATTTCAAGCTAACTTCATCTGATGGCGGTGTAACCCAGA
>NZ_JACVUH010000036.1:0-4275 GCF_016516865.1 Enterococcus sp. S53 | reverse complement strand
TAGCCCACGGCTACAATAATCACATCCTGCTGAAATTGCTTTCCTTTAAAATGACTCATCGTCATTCCTCCTGCTATCTTTTTCTATTATTCTACCTTATCTGATAGTAGATTTAAAACTTTGCAACAGAACCGTTTAGAAAAATCAGATGGGAATTTAACGACAGGGATCAAAAATCCTTATTTAAAGGAATCTGAGTGGGGGTGGCAAATTGATCCGACAGGATTAAGGGTTGCGCTAGCTCAGATATATGATAGATTCCAAATGCCGATCATGATTGTTGAGAATGGCTTAGGAGCAGAAGATAAAGTTGATGAATACAATGAAATAAATGATGATTATCGAATTAGTTATCTAAAAGAACATATCCATGCACTCAATCAATCTATCAATGAAGACGGTGTTGATGTTATTGGATATACCCCATGGGGAATTATAGATGTTGTATGTGTATCAACGGGAGAAATAGCTAAACGATATGGAATCGTGTATGTCGATATAGATGATTTAGGAAACGGATCAGGAAAACGAATAAAGAAAAAATCATTTGAATGGTACCAAAAAGTAATTAAATCAAATGGAGAAGAATTATAAGTGATTTATGTAGATTTATATTGAAAATAATAATATATATATGAGATATATCTATTTAAACTTAAACCTAATATAAAGCATGAAATTTGTTTGAGAAGAATACAGTAATTTAAAAGATCATAATATTTATTTTGTTAAGGGAAGAGACACAATTAAGTTTGTGTCTCTTTTAATATATTTCATTTGAACATTTATAATATGGTAACAGAGTATACTCTAGTGCAATTTCTTTTGGTTATCTCATATAAACCATTTCTTGCAGCCAGATATATTTTGAAAAATCAAGGTTTGAATAATAGATTTGCACACAAAACTAATAAGGATAGTGTTCAAAAATTGTCTTGATTCTGTACATTCCTTTTTTTGGAAGTAGATTTAAATGGAACTTATTCTGTATTGTGCGCATAAATCTGTAGCAAAATCTATGTTCAGCTAAAAATAGGAGTCGATGAATTTTTGAACAATTCTTCGATGTGGTCAGAAACTTAATAGTTTTTGACACATGATTAAATTCGCGATATAATAGGCTTGGGAGTGTTTCAGAAACTTATGTCATAAAGTTAAGGGGATTTTGCATGATTTTAGAGAATAAATTGGGTTTAACCAATCAAGTTGAGTTGGCAAAAGCAGAAGAAAAACTCAGCAAGCAAAAAGCGAAGGAATTATACGATTCAGGGAAAATAAACGAAATCGAAGTCGGCACGTTTAAAGGCTTATCTGAAATTCATGATTTTCTCTTTTCAGAAATTTACGATTTTGAAGGAAAAATTAGAACGGTCAATATCGCAAAAGGAAATTTTCGATTCGCACCGGTCATGTACCTGGAACATTCGCTAAAGCATATTGATCAGATGCCGCAAACTTCTTTTGAAGAGATTATAAAAAAATACGTGGAAATGAATATTGCCCACCCGTTTCGTGAAGGAAATGGCCGAAGTACTAGAATTTGGCTGGATCTCATTTTGAAGGATGAATTGCAAAAAGTTGTCGATTGGAACTTGATCAACAAAGAAGACTATCTTTCTGCAATGGAGCGGAGTCCGGTAAATGACTTAGAAATACGTTATCTAATTTCTAACGCTTTAACTGATGAAATTAACGATCGCGAGTTGTATATGAAAGGGATCGATGTCAGCTATTTCTATGAAGGTTACTCGGAGTATACGATCGATGATTTGTAAGAGCAGGTGGATTAAATGACAAAATATGGCTATGCACGTGTTTCAACTGCTTCTCAAAGTACAAAGGAACAGATTCAGCAGCTACTTGAGAACGGTGTTGAGAAGAAAAATATTTTTTCTGAAAAATTTACAGGTACAAAACGAGATCGGCCAAAGTTTAATCAGTTGTTGGATAGTCTGAAACCTGGAGATGAGATTGTCGTTACTAAACTTGATCGATTCGCTCGTAATACACGGGAGGCATTAGAAATCATTGAGCCTTTACTCGATGATAACGTTACAATTAAGGTTTTGAATTTAGGATCGATTGAAAATACTTCGATGGGGAGAATGATCGTTCGTACCTTGTTGAGTGTTGCTGAAATGGAACGTGACATGATCGTAGAACGTACTCAAGAAGGAAAGATGTTTGCAAAAAAGAACAACCCGAACTTTAAGGAAGGTCGTCCGAAAGCTACGATCACTCCCAAAAAACGCCACGCATATGAACTTCTTATTTCTGGTAAATCATATAAAGAGGTTGAATCCATTACCGGCTTCAGTCGTAGTACTCTTTTTAGGATAAAGAAAAAGATTGAAGAAGGCGAGGTTGCGATGGAGGGAACAGCGGATGAACGATAAACAACTCATAGAATAAAGGTGATTGATCAAGAAAGTAACGTCAGAGAATACACAACAATTAGCGTAGGATTTGGCATTTCTTTATCCTCCTTTCATTTTTGTAAGTTGTAACTATATTTAAACATGAGTGTAGTTACACTATACAATTATTGGATTATAGTGGGAGGAGATTAAATTTGAAAAAAGCAGTTAGAGTATTTTTAGCAGTATTATTGCCTTGGTCGATTATTGTTGGAACAGGTGAATCAGTTGTAGCCGCAGCAGATCAAAAAATAGTTAGTCAAGAAAGTTCAAATCAAGTAGAAGAAACGTTACCTGATCCCATTGACGAAAACCTAAATGAAGAAGCATTAACTGCTTTTGTCTCGGAACAAATTGATGATGGAACTGAAATAGAGTTTACAGAAGAAGGCGTTTATATCAATGGGAATTTCTATACTCCTGAGGAATTTGACCATTTATTAGAAAGTATAGAGGAACCTACTGATTTAAGCATAGGTATTTTAGCTGATTCTACTTCAAATAGTGGGCAAAGCAGAGCATTTTTTATTCCAGCTGTAGGATGGGCTTCAGTTTGGGTATATGGGGTTCCAGGAGTTGGTCAAATTGCTGTCGTAGCAACAGCTGCTGTAGGTGTGACTGTTGGAACATACATTTTAGGAAAAGCCATTATAAAAAGTGGACATTGGGCTTATAATAAAATTCGAAGTCATGTAAATTCGAAACCTAGGCCAAAAACGAAAAAAAAAGTACAATACAATTATAGTAAATCAGTAACTAAGCAAGAATATACTAGCTACACATATGGCATTCCTAAGAGCCTTTTAGACGGAACCGGTCGTGTGAAATTAAAAAATATGAATCAAAAAGTTCATCGTAAGGGGGCACCTCCTGCTTGGAGAGATCCAAAAACTGGCTATACTAAAGAAAAAGATATGTCAGGCCATGCGGGGAAAGAATGGAAAATCAGAGATAAATCAGGGAAAAGAAAAGCTTCAACAGATGGAAATGGAAAGATTATATCAAAATAGCCTTCATATCTTTAAAGAGGTTGAGAGGAGAACTTTTATGAATCCCAATATAAGGAGCATATTTTTGTCTTCATATAATACTTACAAGCTGAAAGGCAATCTAAGATTTGAACTGGCACCTGAATCAGAAGAGAACTTTCAGAAGAGAATTGAAGCAGCAAAGGATCGGGCTAAAACATTGTTTACTGAGGTATTTTCTGACGAGAAAGAACTACAGATAATTATTACAGCTTCTAAATTCTCAGGAGCTGGTTTGATACGTAAGTACCTCTACAAAGCCAACTATCAAATCGTTGATAGTTTTACTACTTCTGCTTTTGATTCATATTATGAAAATCAAGCGACTATTTTAGTCATTAATACACAGAGAAATAATGTAAGAATAGCAAAAATTATTGATGGCTTGTGCTACAGAGATTTCAACGAAGTTGGAAAATTGAGAGTAAGTGACAATCTATTTCTGTATAATTCAAAGACAAAAACTATTGTTAATATCTATGACGATAGGGGATGTGACATTTGGTCTAATAATGTTCAAAGTCAAAAAAAACTGTATGATAGATTTAATGATTGGATTTTAGAGTATGACAAAAATGAAATAGATTTATTTTACAGTAATATTGACGATATCTAAGATAGTCAAACGATAGAAAAATTATAGTACTACAGCACAAAGGCACTCCTCAACCACAATTGAAGGGAGCGCCTTTTTTATGCTAGTTGTGACTGCTAGCATGTGAGTTGGATAGCAACTTACTTAGTTGTCGTCTTTGCCTTTCTCACTCAACCATTGTAATGTGGAATGGCAACAGTTTTTTTGACAAATTTTATAAGGTGCAGAACTTCTT
>NZ_JACVUH010000035.1:0-4408 GCF_016516865.1 Enterococcus sp. S53 | reverse complement strand
AACACAGATTATCAAAGCACAAGAAAACCAAGTGTCCGCCCTCAAGAAAGCGTATGATGGTTCATTTGTTGACGGAAAAGCAACAGATTCCACTAAGCGGCTAGCTAATCAGTTACAAGATGCTAACGGTAAATTGGCAAACTACAAACTGCAGTTGCAAAATACCGCAGGAGCGATTGCTGACTATCAAATCAGAAACGAAGGTTTAACTGGTTCCATCAATAAAGCAAGCGATGTACTAATAACCAATGGTAAAAGATTAGGTGAATTAGGGTCTAGCTTGACCAAAAGCTTAACCGTTCCTATAGTTGCTGGCGTTACTGCAGTGACTGCAGCTGCTATTAGTTGGGAATCAGCATTTGCTGGTGTAAAGAAAACCTCAGACGAAGTGGTAGATAGCAATGGCAATGTTGTTTATTCATATGATGACCTTGAAGCGAGTTTAAGAAATCTTGCAAATGAACTACCGTCAACTCATAGTGAAATAGCTGCTGTTGCCGAAGCGGCAGGGCAATTAGGAATTCAAACGGAAAATGTTTCTGCATTTACCAAAGTAATGATTGATTTGGGCGAGTCAACAAACATGAGCGCTGAAACAGCTGCTACTGAGTTGGCTCGTTTTGCTAATATTACTCAAATGTCACAAGACAAGTTTAGTAACCTCGGATCAGCATTAGTAGATTTAGGTAATAACTTTGCAACAACAGAATCCGAAATATCCGCAATGTCCCTGCGTCTTGCTGGTGCCGGAGCGCAGATTGGGATGTCCGAAGGGGAAATATTAGGTTTTGCGGCCGCTTTAAGTTCTGTTGGTGTAGAAGCAGAAGCTGGCGGATCAGCATTTTCTAAAGTAATGATCAATATGCAGCTAGCTGTAGAGAAAGGAACAGGCGCTTTTGATGAACTAAAAGCACACGCCGACGATCAAGGTGTATCGTGGGAACGACTCGTTTCTGCCGTTCGAAACGGTGGGAAAGAACTAACAGATGTTTCCAAAGAAATGGGATTTACATCTGCAGAACTTAAAAAGATGTATAAAGAAGCTGACAATTCGAAAACTAGTTTGGAACAGTTTGCTGATGTTGCCGGAATGACAGGTGACAAATTTGCTGAAATGTTCAAATCTAATCCATCTGAAGCAATTATGAAATTTGTTGAAGGCCTAGGGAAAGCAGAAGAAAAAGGAACGTCTGCAATTAGCGTTTTGGACGAGATGGGAATAACCGAAGTCAGACTAAGAGATAGTTTACTTCGTGCAGCTAATGCTAGTGGCGTTTTCGCTGGTGCGGTGGAAATGGGAAACAAAGCTTTCGGAGAAAACACCGCTCTTGCTGAAGAAGCTGGCAAGCGTTACGAAACAACGGAATCCAAACTAAAAATGCTTAGGAATGAGGCAGTGAACGCTGCTATTGATTTGGGTGGTCCTTTTGTTGACGCACTAAGAGCTGGTTTAGAATCTAGCAAGCCTCTGGTAGAGCAGCTCGGAAATCTTGCAACTGCCTTTAGCGAGGCTGACCCTAAAACCCAACAGATGATTGTTAAATTGCTGGCGGCAACAGCTGCAGCAGGTCCATTGCTATCAATAACTGGTAAGTTGAGTGGTGGCATTGGAAGTCTCGGGAAATCATTCATTGATTTGAGTGCAAGCATGGCTAAGAAAAAAGCTATTGATGAGGTGAAAAAATCATTTATCGATGGGGATATTTCTGCCAATGACTTTCTAAAAACTCTATCTGGTGGATCAGGTACAATGACGAAGTTCGGTGCGGCAGCTAGTGGCGCTGCAGGATCTGGAGGCATAGGAGCCATGTCAGCTGCGCTCGGTCCATTAGGTCCGCTTATTCTTGGTATCGTTGGTGTTGGTGGTGCTCTTGCAGTTGGATATGGTGCATGGAAATTATTCGGGGAAGAAGCTTGGAACTCTAGTCAACGTGTCCAACGTTGGGGAGAAGATGTGACGCAAGCTACAGATACTACGCTATCAGCTGTACAGGATCACACAAACAAAGCATCAGGAACATTTAATCTTATGGCGCAAGGTTTTGATACTGATACCGCATCAATGGTGAGTAACTTCCAATTAATAGGATCAACTATCGAGAATGACCTTACGAAAAAACTAGAAGCTTACAAAACAGCAGTTGATTTATTACCTACTGAACTTCAGGAAAAAGCTAGTCAGATACTTGATGAAAAAGCTGATGAAACCCAGAAAGTAATGGAACTTGTTAAAGACAATAATGAGGAAATCCTACGAATCAAACAGCAGTACGTTGATAAAGATGGCGAGATTACAATCCAAGGCGCTAAAATGGTTCAAGACCTTATGACCCAAAGTGCAAAAGAGTATCTTAACATAGCGATCACTGATGCGGATGCTCGTAGAGAAGTAATGTCTGCCTTGACAGGTGATGTTGAAACAGCAACTGCGGAACAAGCTGAAGCATGGATAAAATCATTAGCACAACAAAGGCAACAAACCAAAGCCAGCTACACTGAAGATATTAATGACTATAGGAGTAAATTAGAGAAAACTGGTCAATTAAATAAAGAAGAAATCAACATGCTGGTCGGTCTTTATGAAGACGCCCGCGAAACGTCAACGGATGCATTGGATGCCCAAATGGCATTGCTAGTACAAAAATATCCTGAACTAGCAGAAAAGATATCGTTGGCCAACGGTCAAATGATTGATCAAACCGCTGGCACTACAGAAGCGTTCATTGCTGAGAATCAAAAGATATTAGAAAACTCAGCAAATCTATCTGCTAAATTATCGGAGAACGCTAAGAAAAACGCGAAATCCTTAGCATGGACTGCAGATCAAACTACAAAAGCTGGTAAAATTTGGAATGATTTAGAACTCTTGGATAAAGATGGAAACGTTAAAACTAATGCGACTGAAATAGTTACAGAAGCTACTAAAGATATCCAAACATGGAATGATATGAAAGTTTTAGTTCATGATGCAAACTTAGATTCCAACGCTAAAAAAGTTATTGGAGAAGCTGCTATTGCCAATGGGTATTGGGATGGAATGGCTTGGAGTGACAAAGAGGCTGTGTTGCAAGATGAATTTTCTATCACGATGTACAAAGCGCTCGACGAATCCGGTAAATGGGATGAGTTGTCATTAGAAGCAAAGACAGCTTTTCTTTATTCAAACACCCCTGAGGTAATGGCTGAAACGATGCTGAAACTTGGTTTGTGGGATGATTATCAGCCAGAAATCAAAGATTTAGATGCTAAGAACTACAACTTCTTAAATACGATTAAAGACTCTGAGGAAAAAATGAAAAACTGGGATGAAATTCCCGATACTACCAAAGAACTTTATGCTGATAACTACGATTTGTTGACCAAAATTTATGCATCTGATGAGATGTACGGTCGATTCAAGGAGCTACCGGATTCTGAAAAGAAATTTTTCGGAGAAAATGGAGACTTATTACTTAAGATTCTTAATTCTGAAACATCTTGGAAAGTCTGGCAAGAACTTCCTGACTCTCAAAAGAATATTTTGCTTAATAACGAAGATTTGATGACAAAGGTTTTTGCTTCTGAAGAATCCTTGAACGCTTGGAAAGAGTTGCCTGATCCCGTCAAACATATGCTAGGTAATAACGAGGACATTCTGGCGAAAGTCCAAGATGGAACGATTTCTGTTGAGGATTACAATAAAAATGTCTTGCCTGCTTTGAAAAAACTCTTTGGAGATAATAGCGATATTATTCAAAAACTTATTCAAGGAGAAAATAGTTTAAATACTTATGATAGAAATAATCCAGCAAAGAAAATTTTGAATGGTGATTCTTCCTCTACTCAGCAAGCTGCCAAAAGCGGAGGCACATCATTAAATCAATTTGCTAAGAACAATCCTAAAGAAAAGTATTTGAATGCATTCGACAAAGCGACATTACCAGCTAAACAAGCGTTACAATCTGTTCGAGATTTTGCTGCTCAACGAAATTACGAAGTCACATTAACTACTCGTAGAGTCAATATCAATGAAAGAATAAATGTAGTCAGTAATGGTAGAAGCACTGGGCAATACGCTACGTACGCAGCGAAAGGGACTAATTTCCACAAAGGCGGAGATATGATCGTAAATGATCAATCAGGACCATTATACAAAGAGTTGGTTCAGTTCCCTGGTCAGGCTCCATTTATACCTCAAGGTCGGAATGTGTATATTCCCAATGCTCCTGCAGGAACGAAAGTTGCTCGAGCTAGTATCACCAAATCGATCATGCGGCGCTTGGGTATTCCGAAGTATGCTGACGGCGTGGGTATTCCGGAAGATTCTTCTCTAGTTAGAAATCTAAGGAACCTAACTCCTTCAACCGAATCAAGTTCAATTAATGTCCGTACACAGGATTACTCTCAACAACTCGAAATACTCATAGAA
>NZ_JACVUH010000034.1:0-4497 GCF_016516865.1 Enterococcus sp. S53 | reverse complement strand
TAGTCTACACACCTTAATTTTTCTGTCTAGTTAATTGTAGCCTATCCAATAAAGATGATTTTAACTAAGTAGGAGGTCTCATATGAACACGAAAGAGATTAAAGTAGTTAAAGGAATTGTATGGTTTCTGAGTGTGATCACTCTTTCCAATTTTTTTACAAGAATTCTAGAAAATGATGCTAATATCAATATTTGGGTTACTCGTGGTATAGGATGCATGATTGCTGCTGCTTTAGGGTTAGTTTTATATAAATATTTTTATTGTAAGACGTTTAAAATTGAAAACAAATTCCATAGAAATTAGTGGTAGGTATGTCTAAATTTACAAGTGGTTTTGAGAAATGGAATAATAAAGTAGAGAATTTAGGCTGTTTGATGAATGGAGTATTATTTTTTTGTGCTTCTTATTCGACAAAGTTACTTAGGAATATTGTTATTGATTATCTGGGCAATTCATGGAGATTGCCAGCTGCTCTTGTTTCTCCTATTCTTTGTATAGCTATATTTTTAGTTTTAGTTCAAATTGTCAGTATGAAAAAACAACAAATTGAATGGGTAGAGACTAACGCAAAGATAATAAAAAGTGTTCTCTCGAGTAACACGTGGGGAACGGAGGTAAGTCATGCCAGGGGAGAATCTGATCGATTGGTTAAGTTGACTGTAGAAATTCCTCTGAATAACGGAGAAACGATAGTTGCTACTAAGAAGGTTTGGACATTGACTAAAAATAGAAATATGTTTCGGGAAGGAAACTATGTATCAATTTTATATAATAAAAAAAAACCTAGCCAATTTAAGCTTAAGTATCAAATATAAAATCAAACGATTTAAATGCTCTCAGCAGAAAAATTATTTTGTCAAAAAGCTAATTACTACAGATATTTAAAAAAAAGTTATGACACAGTTAAATTTGTAAAGTGAGGTGAGAATAAATGATTTGGGTTAAAAGAATTCTTTTCACGTTTATCTATCTTTTACTCGTATATTTTATTATGACATTTACGAATATTTCACCGTTAGTTGTATTACTGTTTTCAATTATTTTTTCTAGTTTTATATCTAGAAATAGCATTTTTTCTGGATTAGAAAAATATTTGCATAGCTAATTGAAATAAGTTATAACTTTTGTTATAATTATTTTGAAGAGGTGATTTCATGAAAAATATAAAAGTTAGAAAAGTTGGAAATTCAATAGGTATTATTTTGCCGAAAGAAAGTGGTCTACAAGTTGGAGATTTATTAGGTTATAAACAAGATGGGAAAAAATTAATTTTAGATGCCCAAAACGTAGACAAAGAGCATGATAAAAGATTAATTGAAAGCAGCTTCGAGGATTTTTCAAATGGAAACATTCTTCTTGAAGAAGATCTTAAAAAGAAATTTGGAAAATATGGTTGGGGATCTGGTAATGTATAAATTAACTTATTCAAATAGTTTTACAGTTAGTTTAGAAAGATTAATCTATGAATGGGAAGTAGAGCTAGAATTTCCTCTTGAAAAAATAAGAAAATTTGTTCAATCAATTGAAGCATCTTTAAGAATGGTCAGTGAATTTCCAGAAATGCATGAGGAAGTTTCGTCTGTATATAATTTATCAGAATTAACTTATAGAATTTTAATAGGGAAACAATTTGCTCTATTTTATCGTTTAAATCATGATAAAAAAGAAATTTTAGTAGGCTCTATATTTAATCAAAAGCAAATGAGAATAGGATTTTGAAGAATAGGAAATGGGGTAAAGAAATATCATTGCAACTTAGTTCAGATAAAGATTATGTTGGATTGTTAAATGATCAGACCGATAAATATGAGTGGATTCCCAAAAAAGTAGCAGAAAAGTATTTGGGAGATAAACAAGAAGAGATAAATCAGGATAAAAAAGATAAAGAGGATCGTCGAGATTGATTTTTACTAGATTGATGATGGTGATTTTGTAATGACTGTTCATGGGAGAAAATTAGTCGTTCGAACAAGGGATTCATACTTGGAGAAATGTATCCTTCAATTATGAATACAAAAAAGTAAATGGTAAAAATCAATTTACTAAGGTTTCAGGAATAAATCTTACTATACAGGCTTACAAATTTCTTTCACTTGAAATCAAACCAGCGTATCTTCAAATTTTGTAAAGACAAACAACACTAAAGACACAGTAAAATAAAAGTAAACGGTTATTCATTATTAGGATTTCAAGTAAAGGGATTTACGATTGGGGCAAAAATCAATGATACTTGGAATTTCTCACATAAAATTTAAATCTATTATTTAGTGGTGTGACTATTTCTCAAACTTGGACGTATAAAAAAGGAGGAACTTACAGAATAAATGGGGTTGCTCAAATTTATACTTCAAAGGGAAATGCAAGTTGTTTTTCTCCTGTACGTGTGGTTTCAATTAATTAATATTTTTGGAGGATATGAAAATTGTACGCGATTGAATTAGCTATTACTTTAAACAAAAACAGTGAAAACTACTCTGAAAAATTTGATATTGTGGCGCTACCATTTATTCCAAGAAAAGGGGAAAAAATCCTATGGAATGGGCAATTGTATAGGATTTCAGACGTTATGTATGGTTTTGAAACAAGTGAAGAAGAGTACGGATTCATAGTTAGTCCTGAAATACAAACGTCAATCGCTTCGGATATTTCATATAAAGTTTGGCTAGAAGAAGTTATTTAAACACTTAGTTAACATAATCAGATGTTATACCAAGTAAAAACGCCCTCAGAATTGTTCTGAGGGCGTTAAATGTTTTGTACGGTGATTATCTGCTTTTTTATCTTAAACGTGTCAGAGTTTACATATTTGGCGTTATACTTAGTTATTTCTTACTCTATTTTTGAAAGTTCCTGTAATAAAGAGTTTAAAAAAGTAATAATGGAAGTATCAATGTTTAAGGAGTGAGTAAAATGAGTGAATCTATCCTATCAATAAAATTAAAAGAATATAGAATTGCTAATTCTCTTACTCAGCAAGAATTAGCTGAAATATTAGATGTTAGTGATAAAAGTATATCTAAGTGGGAGTTAGGTCATACTTATCCTAGTAAAAAAAATGTGATAAAAATATCAGAGCTATTAGGTATATCTATTGAGATATTGCTGATAGAAGAAATAGTTGAAGATAGACAAAAAGAGAATAAATTAATTAGATATATAGTCCCTGTATTGTTAGTTAGTATTTTTATTATGACAGTATTGAATCTTGTCAATTTGAAAACTATCAGAAATCAAGCTGATGAAATAACTGAAAAAAGTAATGAAGTACAAAAGCAGAAAAAAGAGTTAGACAAATTATATAATTACACAGTAACCTTTGTTTTAGCTCCCAAGACACCATACACTGATTTCAAAGAGTTTATTGAAAATTATGTTAATAATCTAAATAATGAGATATATGTATACAACGGAGAGGACCACATAGTTCTTTCATTCAACATGGGAGCTCATAATAATGATGAAATAGAATTTATTTTCCAAGAAATAAAAAGAGAAGCACCAGGGTTAACTAATTCAGAATACCATGCTACTCCTTAGTCAAATAGTTAACATAATGTGGCTTAACACAAGACGCCCGTCAATCAAGCGATTGACGGGCGTTCTTTGTGATTTTCAATTGGTCTAGCTATGTTTGATCACTAAAATACTGGTAAATCAAGCTTCTTCTCTTTGGGTCGTTTGTGAAGAAACCGGGGGGGGGGGCGAGTTGGAACGGTGTTATGTTCCACTCCAGACTTGTCGCAAGATAAGCGAAATGTTGCGTTTCTAACAAGCGTAAAATACAGCGAACTTGATTCGCTGTTTGCCACCCGGTGACGATCGTAGGATCGAATTCATACCGTCGACAAAAATCACTCACCGATAAACCAAGGTGCCCCACGATATACGCAGTAATCGGATAGCTGTCAACATAAGCTGAAAACGACATACACAATTCATCCTTTCAGCGTTATCTTAGGGTTCACGGAAAAAGTGCCACCACTTCTTCTTTCTTTCTTGTTTCGGTCGCACGAATTCATTTTCAGAAGTGAATTTCTCTTCTTGTTCTGAGGGGCTATCATAAGCGTTTTGAGGCGTTTTAAAATTTTCCGAACCATTATTCAATTCTTTATTTAAATCGCCTGATAAGCGTTCCTGCGACGTCAGAAGCAGTATTTGTTTGTTCACTTGCAAAGTTAGTTGTTGTTGTTGATCAAGAAGTTTCTGCTGTTGGGCTAATAATGACTGCAGCTGATCAATTTGTGCGTCCTTTTGTTGCAACTGTGCAAACAACTTCATTTCTATACTGTCAGAGCTTGCTGTGTCAGGGATTTCGAAGGCTTCAAGCAACTTGGTACGTCCTAGCTTGTCTGCAAGGTGCAACACCCCCGACCATAGCACTGTCTTGTATCCTTGGCTGTTTTTGGCAAGGTACGTTGGCTCTAGGTTGTCAACATGTTTCCTCATAGCTTGTCTGCTGATACCAAAAAATTCAGCAAGTTCTTTTACTGTCAATA
>NZ_JACVUH010000033.1:0-7234 GCF_016516865.1 Enterococcus sp. S53 | reverse complement strand
GCTGTTGCATTTATCAGATGCTAATAGTCATGAACAAAAATTTAAAGAGGATACGCAAAAGCTTGTCGGCGTTCCTGTTTATATAGCTTAGGTGGTGAGAAAGAATGAACCATGGCTATGTAAAACTTTATAGGAAAGTGATGGATTCATTCGTTTGGACCAACCCTAACATGTATAAGTTGTGGTCCTTATGTCTAATGAAGGCATCACACGAAAACAGGAAATTTCTTTTTAATGGTAAAGAGATATGGCTGAACAGCGGTGAATTCGTCACAGGGCGCGACGCGATAACGTTTGAGATGAACCGAGGTGTCAAGAGTGAACATCAAGTGAACAGCGCTTCTGTATGGAGATGGCTCAAGAAATTTGAAAGTGAACGAATGTTGAACATCAAATCAACCACGAAATACAGCGTCATATCAATAAATAATTGGGATGAATACCAAGGCGGTGAACAACAAGTGAACATCAAACGCACAACAAGTGAACAACAAGTGAACACAAACAAGAATGAAAAGAATGAAAAGAATGAAAAGAATAATAACATACATGATGAAAATTCGCCGTTGCAAGAAATCGTTCAAATCTATGAATCAATTTTCGGGATGATCAACTCATTTGTTTTCCAGAATTTAGAACAGTGGTGTGAAGATCTGTCACCAGAATTGGTCATAGAAGCTTTGAAGCGATCTAAATCAGCTAACAACTTCAAATACACTGAGAACATTTTGAAAAACTGGGACAGCCGTGGTGTTAAGACAGTAACCGATGTTGAAAACATTGATGCAGAATTCAAACAACGAAAGGGTACTTGGAAGAAGCCGACACGATCTGAACCTGTTCCCGAATGGTTAGATGATCCAGAAGGTTATAACGCTAAAAAAGAAGCTGAGCTGATGCAAAGATCGAATGACGATCTGCCATTCTGAAAACGGAGGGAACTATGAACTATTTAGGTATAGTTGAACGATTAATTTCAGCCACAACTGATCAAGAGAATTTAATCAGTTTGAACTTCGCTAGGGAGGGATTAAAAGCTGAGAACGTAAATCAACTTCCAGAAGCAGAAGCACAAAAGCGTTTTGTCTATTATTTAAGACCATTCTTTATTTTCCGTTTATATCCAAGTGTTTATGAAACTGGTAAATGGGTAAGACTTACTTTTGACGATTATTTAAGAGGGATAAATAAAGAACTTAATAGGACAGGAAAGGATTGAGTAAATGGAAATTTTCTTTACAGTGCCAGGGGAACCAGTACCGCAAGGGCGACCCAAATTCACTACTAAGCCGTTCGTTCGTGCTTATGATCCACCAAAATCAGCTGCATATAAAAAGTTAGTTGCTGCTTATGCATCAAGGGTTAAACCAATCACTCCGTTAGAAGGAGATTTGTTCGTGAAAATCGATGTCTACAAAGGATCGCTGAAGAGTTTCAGCAAAAAGAAGCTTGAACAAGCTGAAGCAAAATCTCTAAGACCAAGAACAAAACCTGATGCGGATAACTATGCAAAAGGACCACTTGATGCATGCAAAGGAATTCTTTGGAAAGATGATGGCCAAGTTGTCGATCTGTTCGTCAGCAAGTACTATTCCAAGAATCCGAGAATTGAGATTCGTATTCAGGAAGTAGATTCAATACAAGAAACACTATTTTGAGGAGGAAAAACAAATGACATTAGAATTTAACGCAACAGTACGCGACAAAGGTTTAGGAAACGATGATAAAAAGAAAATCTTGCTTGAGGTGCCCATCAGTGAGTTAAAAGGGAAAGTTGAAGAATTAACGCAGCTTACCAACAAAGCTGTCACAATCCAAATCATTCCTCAATATTATCGCTATACAGTGCCTTTCGACAAAAGCACCAATGCACCAACACAAGAGTATGTTGTGAACAACGACGGAACAATCAATTTCGTTAAAAAAGAGCAAACACAGCTTGAAGTTGACGATCAAGGGAACATCGATATTGAAAATCGTCCGTTTGAAGTCACAAAAGATATTGTTGATGAATTCATTCGTGCTGCAAGATCTCTCGAGTTTCCGGGAAATATTAATCCACGAAGTGTGCTCATTAGACTTGAAGACGGCGAGCCAGCCGAAGATGTGGCAGAAGACTATGAAATGTCCGCAATTACAATGCTCAATGAGCTTGAAAAAGCACGTGAGTACTACGCACCGTATGCAGCAGCTTGGGATAAAAAGCGAAATGAAGTCATCTTTCTGGAAAAAGAACCTGAAACCGATGATTCTGACACCTCAGAAGACGCTAGCGAGAATATTTCAGGCGAAGTGGATAACGAATCGGAAACGGAAGGAAACCTCTCAGAAGTCGAATCAGACGCCAAAGAGGAAATCCCCGGAATTGATGAAGAAGCTGATGGCGATTTATTGGGACAATCCGATCCTTATGGGAACGAACCGCCGGAAGATGATGGAGAGGAAGATCCTTATTGACTCATGAAGATGACAAAATAATTATCTTACAAGATGCAAAATTCTACTGGAGCATTGGTAGGATCAACCAAGCAAAAGATCTCTTTGACAAAGGTTTTAAGCCTAGCGAAGTTGCTCAAATCATGAATGAGAAATTGATTGATGTTGGATTATTGTATCTTCACTTGTTGGAAAGTAACCAGATTAAGTAGGTGATCCCATGAAATGCAATCGATGTAAAGGCGAAAGGATTATTTGGGGAAAAGATATGTTTGGCCGGGCAGTAGCAATCAACTGTCCGGTCTGCAATAAAGATGGTGCTGCCGTTCGCAAAGAAACGAAGGAGTGGGGAAATGGACATTCTCGAAGTATTTTGGACAAACGTTGACTGGCACTTAAAAACTAAGGAAGTAATTTTGAGAAAAACTCACGAAGAAGCGAGAAAGAAAAGAGCTGGCATTCAATTGCGGACTGTCGAAGATATTGCAAGATCTTTAAAGATCGATGATTATTCGATACTTTTTGAAAAGGTTGAGAGTTAGTAATTGGAAGAAATAGCAAACTGGAAAGGGGTGTAGTCATGGACGCATCGGAAGTAGCAAATAAAGTTAATAGTCTCAAAGAGGTTTTCGGAGACGTCGAAGTAGTGATAAACGCACAAGGCTCTGACAACGGATTTTTTAAGCAGATAACCGACATTAGCATTCAGCAAGGAATGGAAGACGAAGACGGAAACTTTATCGATGAAGTAGCCATTTTAGTGACTTGTGAGTAAGTAATTGACAGAGATAACGGAATAGGAGGAGAGAAAGTGAAAAACTTCTACATTTTAGGTACAACCGATAACAAATATAACGTAATGGATTTTAATTTTGATGATGTCAGAGAAGATTCTGGGTCATTTGAAGCAGAACTGATTGGTGATGGTTACTTGTTTGATTATGAAGACGAGGGCGGGTTTCACTATGTAGATAAGGGTTACAAAGATTCTCATACTTATGCGTGGATAGTGAAGTTGCGTGTACCAGTCAGTAATCCACCAAAATAGAAAACTGGAGGGAAAACATGAGCAAAGCAAGTTTGAGAATTATCGAAAAGAAAATCGCTGCTCTAGAAGAAGCGCTGGAAACTAACGACTTTGAGTTTATTTCAAAATGGCACGGAAATAGAAGCTATGCTGAGATGGATTTGGAAGAATTGAAAGCAAGATTGAACTATTTCCAAAATGGAAATGGTTGATGCAAAAATTACGCACATCAGCGAAACAGGAGGGGTAAAACATTGGACAATAATTTAAAACAACTAAAAAAAGAAATACAAAATTTAGTATCTGCTTTAAGTTGCGAGTGTAGAGCTTCTAGTGAGGGAGAAACAGCAATCAGAAATTCAGGAAAAGTGAAATGGTATCAACGGAACAGAATGAAGCTGGAACAGCATTATATAAGTCGAAGGGTTGCATTGAGTTTTGCATACCAACAAGCAAAACATCTGGAAAATGTAATAGACGAAATGTTTGATAATGAAGACGTTGATTAATTTTGTGATCGTCAGCGATAGCAAACAGGAGGGATAAGTATGAAACACATCATTACCACTGACAATGAAGAACAAGGTTGGCTTGATGCCTTTAATGATTGGGCAAATTTTCATACAAAATGAATCAAGAAGTTAAAGAAGAAGATCTGGATTCTGTAAGGAAAAATATTTATAGATTTAACAATGAGTTTGCTTGCGGGCCCGCTATTCGTTTGATTGAACAGGAGGGATAAGATGGTACCAAGATTTAGATATTGGGACAAGATAGCAAGGTACACTTTCTCAAACACTACTGAAATATATCGCCATAAACCCAAAGGAATGCTTACGAATTTATATCATAAAATGAATCATCGTAATAAAAAGAATGGGTACGGGGATTTGGATTTTACATTAAACGATTTTAAAGATTGGGCATTTTCATCGGATGAGTTTTTATATTTGTTTGATGTCTGGGTGCAATCTGGCTACTCCAAGAAATTTAAACCATCCGTGGATAGAAAGAACCCGTACAAAGGTTACCAGTTCGACAATATGCAATGGATGTTCTGGTATAACAACTATCAAAAAGGAATAAGCGAAGTTGCTACAAAAAAAAGAAAACCTATTTTGATGTACAAAGAAGGAGTGTATTTAGGCAAATTCAAAAGTATAGAAGATGCCAGAGAATTTCTCGGTATGAAGTCTAACGGAGATATAGTGATGGTTTTGCAAGGCAAACGAGATAAAGTTAAAGGATACACTTTTATCTACGAGAACCCAGAATTGTTGGATAAATCCAATGAAAACTAGCCAAGCTATCATCATAATACTGTTAACAATCGCTGGTCTAAGTTGGCTATCCTATACAATTGTGGACCAGCAGAAACAAATTGAGCAGCTAGAACAGCTGCAGCATGAGCAGATGAAGTACAAGATTATTATCAATGATCCGTTAGTCAGGGATGCGATGGAAGCAGGGGGATGAAAATGGCAAATCAAAAACCAATGTGGCAAGTAATGAGAGAAGCCGCCTTAGAACGTGAAGAAAATGAAGTTCTAAAAAGGGAAGAGGAAAAACGAACTGTACAGCTTAATGCAAAGCAAATAGTAGCAAACGCAAAGAATGGGCGTAAATACTATTTTCATGCTGACAATGGTTCCAAACTACTTATCCGTGGAGTTGAAGAAAGTCCAGTAAAATCAAATGAAGTGATGGGCAGGTTTATAGTTGAAAATCAAATATTCATTCTCACGCTGCCAGTAGATAAAATCGAAAGATGGGAACTGATCTGTAAGGATGATTGCTTATGACGGTTGCATTGTCAATTTTTCTGGCAGTTGTATGTACAATTTTTGCAAGTGTGATTTTCGGTAAAGAATTAGATGAAAAGGAGAAAGAAGCCATTGCCAAAGAAAAAATCGAAAATAAAAAAGAAGAAGCGCAAGTTGCTAGAGAAAGCCAAGGCGAACGGAACCATAAATAAAAAAGTCCTTGGTAAGACCTTGAAGAGTTTGATCATTGATGAAGAACATCAACATGGCTCACATTTTGATAAATAAAAAAAGCCACTACCTTTTGGGTAAGTGACCTGTGACAAGACTATTTTACCATAAAGGGGTGGCGTTTGTGAGATTTCAATGGCTTAAAAACTACCAAGACTTAGAAGAACAAATACTCTTCATGAAATGGAATCTTAACAAGAGTAGGTTGGAATTAGATCGATGGGTCAACGGTGATTTAGCAAACGTGCGCCTTGAAAAGAATTCAAGATCATCATCGTTGGAAGAAAACATCAGAATCATAGAGAATGAATTAGAGCTGCTTGAAAAAGAAAAAACGGAACTGATGGAGTTGATCGATTCGTTCAGTGGAGCAGACGTCCAAATTGTAAAGTTAAAGTATATTGATGACATGGATGTTTATGATATAGCAGATGCTACAGGCTACAGCGTTTCTTATATAAGAAAGCGGCATACTGAGATTCGAAAGACATTGTCATTTGTGGACGAGTATGAAGCACGGCGAGAGGAACGCTTGAAGAAGCAAGAAGAAATGGACTACTATTCAGCAGACCAAGATCAGTTGAGCTTGTTTTGACATTGCCACAAAATGCGACCTCAAAGCCTGTGTATATTTCTTGATTTAAACGGGTTATAGTAATAGCGTAGAAGAAACGGAGAGACGGTTATTGGACTACTCACACTAATCCAAATACCGAAAGGAGGAAAGCTCCTTATCGCGAAACTTCTTTGACGGATATAAAAGACAGCACAATTTTTTGAAAGAGGTGAATCTCCTCATTTCGAAATTCGCTAGTGCTGTCTTTTTGTGTCACTGTGGCGGAAGTAGAAGACGCTTGGTTGTATCAATATTGTTAGGGGCGACCAACAAAGGAACTAGCCAATCTTTTGTGGTATTGATACGTGAGTGGGGCAGTGCCACTCCAGTGACTTAGCAACCGAGGCATGTAGGTGTAAAAACATAGGGGTGCGCATTATCGTACGCGTTTTGTGCATCGTGTAGGTTGCTTTAAATTTAAGTCAATACTCTCATTCCCTTGTGGCAGACGTGTATCTGATATGAGAGTTTTATAAGTCACTCATTGCGAGTGGCTTTTTATTTTGGGTAAGGAGAGCTGATCATGAAGAAACCGCAAGACCATAAAAAGAAATCTGTTCCAGAAAAACAAGATGACTACATCAAGATGCTAACTCAGTTACGAGAAGAGAAGGACATGGATGCTATTGCTGATTTGTTTTGGAAAATCATTACGGCGTATGGACTGAAGGTAGATGAGCTAGCAGCACTGAACTACTACACGTTGAAGCGATCGCTTAAGGCGCCTGTTAATGCAACGCTTCTGAAAGAGCGAATGAAGTTGGATGTTAATCAGCTTGGAGTAGATGGAATCTTACAAGTGCAGCGTGCATTGATCACTATCTACACAGAACAATTAGCCAAAGAACAATGATACCTGTTGTCAAAACTAAAGCAGATCGAGCTAGGTTTTATGGATCGACTAAGTGGCGCAACCTAAGGCAGTCAATACTTGAGAGAGATCATTATGAATGCCTATGGTGTAAAGCAGAAGGCAGACTGACTACACAGTATGATTCGATATTGGAAGTCGATCACATCAAAGAGCTAGAAACAAATCCAGAGCTGGCGTTTGATCCAGACAACCTAAGAACGTTATGCAAGGACTGTCACAACAAGCGACACGATCGAATGAACTATCGTGGGCAACCAAAGAAAAGAAAGTGGGATGATGAATGGTGG
>NZ_JACVUH010000032.1:0-7629 GCF_016516865.1 Enterococcus sp. S53 | reverse complement strand
TTCTAGTCTACACACCTTAATTTTTCTGTCTAGTTAATTGTAGCCTATCCACGGAAACTACGCCAAGACTTATATTCCGAATGATTTATATTCTGTCTATTTTTTGTTAGAAAACGCCAATTTACTTTAAGTTTCTGTGATTCCTTTTTGAAACCTTTTATTTGTAAGGATTTCATTGTTCTTACACGTAGGTCTTGAAATGCTTGATTCATATGTTTAACGATATGAAATCGATCAATAACGAGATTAGCATTTGGAAATACCGTTTTGGTTAATTGAAAATAAGCTGCGTTCATATCAGTGACTAAATATTTTACTTGATCATTGTTAGAGCAGCTCTGAAAGTAGGTAGTTAGTCGCGATAGCTTACGTGTTGGCAAAATATCAATCAACTCTCCACTTTCTCCATCTGCACAAATAAAGCTCATTTTGTCTTCAAGTGAAGCATGTGATCGAAACTCATCCGCCATCAATACTTTGGGAAGAACTTTTTTAGCGTTTCCTGGAAGATAGCTTTTGAGTTCTTTTAGTATATTCGAATCACTGTAGTTAAAGACACCGTGCAAAGCTTAGCAATAAAAATCAAAGAAACTTTATCTGTTAGTAAAGAAATGATTTTGTATCTTAAATGATTGGCAATAGAATATTTTGGAAGAACAAAGTAAGATTGTGCAGTCCAATAGGTTTCACAATTTTTACATTTGTAGCGCTGCTTTTTTAATTGCATAACCATCGGCATATGATTATATTCATCAAAACGTATGGTAGTTTTTTTCTTCCCATTTCTTATAATTATCGTTTTACCATCACTGTCTTTCACTGTGGATCCACATGATTTACAAGCTTGCGGGCAAGGAGATAGCGTTGCGTTGATCACTAAGCGCTGTCTTTTGTTCACTGTCTCGTAAGAGACATCTACAATTTCTAAATTTTTATCTGTAATCCTCAACAATTTTTTGATAGAATCATTCATATAGCATATCGTCCTCTCAGTTGTTTATTTTGTGGTGATTTAATCATACTAGAGAACGATATGTTTTTTTATACCCAAAATGAAAATTGGACTGAAGAATCAATTCTGATTCATTAGTCCAATAAATTATAGAGCCAATTCTACCAAGTGGGTATCTCTTTTTCTATACTTTTTCATAAAGAAATAGTGTTGGCAGGAAATCCTAAGATTTCCTACCAATACTAAATGTTGTAGAACCTAAGTCTAATGGTAATAAGTCAAGTTGAAGATTGAGAATATTTTTATTGTGTAACCTGTTTTGAAGTGCACTTAACTAGCCCCGGCGAAAATCAAATTTTTTCGGAGTATTTCAAGGGTTTGCGTCAATAACAGAATGTTTTATCTATCACGTTTCTTGGTGGTTACATAGTAGCGAATCCACCAGACGCGTAAATTTTCTTGCGGTTAAGACGAGTGCTCGTTTGTGTTTATGTTTTGGAACCTCATTACATTTGCTTTGATAAAAAGCCTTATATTCAGAAAGATAATTTTTTACAGAAATGGCAGCTTCAACTAACTAGTATCTAAAATAGCGATTCCCTTGTTTTGTCAGAGGTGTATTTTGTGACTGATAGTTACCAGATTGTTTGACTTTCCAACATAAGCCTGCGTATTTTGCCAATTTTGTTTGGTCTTCAAATCGTTCAATTTGACCGATTTCAGCGATTAATCCAGCGGTGTACACCTTTTCAATACTTGGAACACTGATCAAACATTGATATTCTGGAATAACGACATTGATGGATTCTTGTGCAAGACTACCTAAACGATAATTCATGGTAATTGCACGTTGAGTCGATTTGGCAATTTTTTCTAGATTTTTAAAGCGACCTTTTCCTTTTTCTTGTAGTAAGTCGCAGAAGGCTTCCAAAGGAAGCACAGCCAATTCATCTAGTGTGAAGTCTTCTGTCATAAGAGTAATGCCAGTGGCACTAAAGAGACTTGTCGATTCGTCGCGCATTTCTCGAGCAAGTGTATTGCATTTGTACGTTAGATTTTTCAGAAAGTATTGTTTTGTACGAGCCAATGGTTAATGAGTTGATAGGGAGTACGTGTTAAGCGCTGTAAGGTCATGTGCTTCTCTTCTTTGATAGAGGAAGTTGTGAACCATTGAATACGCAAGAAATCAGCGATTCTTAATGCATTGTTCGATCGGTCTTATCCTCATCAAACATGCGACTGAACTGTTTAATCCGAAAAGGATTCTCAATCGTTAAAAGTACATTGAGTTTCTTCAGCTCCTCATCTTCATGGAAAAACATCAAAGGATGAAAGTTGTAGATGGACGTTGATTCCATCCCATGGTTCTATGATCATTACAACCAATTTAGAGTTTGAACGATGGGAAGAAACATTCAAAGGCCCCATGTTTACTGCTGCAATTGTCGATCGAATTGCCCATCGGGCGCATGTACTTGATCTGAATGGCTCTTCTTTTCGAGTAGAAGATACAAAGCAGTGGTTAAAATAAATGAAGTGGGGCATTTTTCAGTTGATTTAGTGGAGACATTTTCAGTTGAAAAAAACACCATTTTTAAACTGGTCTTGATACTATCGTAACTTCGTCAACTTTTGAGCCATAATCTATATTACGCACGGACTAATTTTTACAACAAAAATAAGATCCAGCTAAACAATATGTTTAACTGGATCAGACCTAATTTTCAGTTGAATTTATCTTTATCAAAAGTAAATGTCGAAGAACCATTTTACACAACTCATTAATCCTTATTGACAAAGAGTATATATTTCTTACTGACAAAGATATTGTAATATTTTTATAACCTAATTGACTAGAATTAGGTTATTTTATTTGAACCATTTTTTTACAAGCGGGTAGAATTCATCCCAAAGTCTCTCTGCATTGTTTGAGTCAAGAGCATATTTAGCGACACCATTCATATAATTATTACTTGTTACGATTTCTGCTTCGTTACAATCTTCAAAATAACGACCGCTTATCCCATTAAGAGACGGTGATACAGCTAATAATACAGATGTTGCTGCACCCTGTTCAGCAGTTTTCCATCCTTTAGGCTGAGCCAAACGGTTGCCTTGATCATCTAATGCTCCCCAATTTTTTAAAGTTTCTTTATTCATATGTCTTTGAAGATTTGTTGCAATCGCACCAGGCATGAGTGCATTTGCTGTTATACCATCTTTTGACCAATATTTAGATACCCCAACTGCAAAAAGTATTACTGCCGATTTTGCTTGACCGTATGCTAATTCTGGATCGTATGGACGGAATTTAAAATTTATATCATCAAATATAACAGGAGATGTTAGATGAGAAACAGAACTTACTGAAACAATCCGTGCACCTTCTGATTGAGCTAGTGCTTCATGTAATCCAACTGCAAGTGCAAAGTGACCTAGGTAGTTTGTGGCAAACTGCTCCTCGAATCCTTCGTTCGTCAACTTCAATTCCGGAATATTCATAACACCCGCATTATTTATTAAGATATCTAATGTTCCTTTCCAGCTTGACACAAAATTTATAATATCTTCTTTGTTGCATAAATCTAGTTTTTCAACATGAATATTACTATTTCCGGTACTCGCTATAATATCTCCAATTGCTTGTTTTCCGCTTTCTATATTTCGAACTGCTAATGTAATTTCAGCACCTTGCTTTGCTAATGATCGTGCAGTTTCTAATCCAATCCCTGATGCACCTCCAGTGATTACAATCCTCTTACCTTTTAGATTAATTCCTTCTAATATTTCATCGGCCGTCGTTTCAGAGTTAAATGATGTTGCTATTCTCATATTCTCACCATACCTTTCTTTTAGTAAAGTATACCAAAAAAATATAATTAAATTTTTTCTAACTAGTTCAATTTATTTGTCAATTAAGCTCAAATTATGAGAATATGTAATTTCATTTGTATTCTATTTATCTATTCCTCTCTGCCTGTAGGAAATAGGGGTATAACCTGTAAGCTTTTTAAATACTTTGGAAAAGTGCGAGAGATTCTCAAAGCCTACTGTAAAGCAAATATCTGTAATAGAATTAGAGGTCTTGTCTAGTAATTCCTTCGCTTTATTAATCCGCCGTTCTCTGATCCATGTTGAAGGTGCCATATTATAGATTGCATAAAAGTCTCTCTTAAAACTCGAAAGACTTCTTCCACATAAATAAGATAAATCAGAAAGGGTTACGGGTAAAAATAAGTTAGCTTCTATAATAGGTGTAATATTAATAATAGATGATGGCCTTTGATTTAGCATTTGTTGTATTAAGCTTTCATCTTTTGCCTCCAGGTCATAGAGCAATTCTAATAATTTTAATTTTATCAAATTATTATTAATTAATTTTTCATCACGAAAATAGAATCTCAATGATTCTAAATAATTTAATAAGCGATCACTTATCGTTTGTATTTCTACAAACTTTGTTTGATTTGATGATTTCACATTAATATTAGACTCTTTTGCAAAATTCATAAGAAGATCGTCATCGATAAAAAACATCCAATATTCTATAATATTTCTACTTTCAGATGTAGATAGTTTTTCATATTCAATAACAATAGATTTTTTTAATAAAACCATTTGGTTTTTTTCTACTGATATAATTTGATTACCATAATAGATTTTATATGTACCACTTAACACGAGCAACAGCAGGTGGTCTTCTAAAAATATCCTTCCCTTAAGTTTTTCAGGATAGCGTATAAAGTTTTCTAAAACTGTTAATCCGCCTACTTTTAGTATATAATTACGGGAAGATGATTTTTCTAAATTATTTGGCATTCTTATAACTTTTTCATTCATCAGCTATTTTGAAGATTTCAATCTTCATCCTCCAAAATTATTTTTTAATATTTGATTCAAGCTAATCATTGCTGGGCAATTGTAACGTTACAAATATTTTTTTTAATTACTTCTTTAGGGAATAGTCACAAAATTTAATGACTTTTCCGAATAAATGACTTTTAATCAGTGTAAATTTATGGTGTTATTATTTAACAGATATTTCTTAGATGTTTTTGCCCAAAATATCCATATTTTAGAAGTGACTTTATTTTACTATACGCTCAATCTGATTTCAAGCAATGTATAGCTCCTTATTTTCATGGTGTCGTTATGCCTTATCTTATTAGTTAGTTATATCATAAACATTCTTTATTTTATTGATTTATGTGAGACCCACAGTATCTAAAATAAAAGGTTTTCTGGAATGGCAGCCCTTCTTTTGATAAAAAACATAAGGTGTATCAATAACACGAGTGATTTGATTTCCTACGTCAGAAACTCAAACTTAAACATCAAGATGCCGCTCCAAGGATATCACATTGAAGCTCATTATATAGGGTATTATGCTTCAGCAATATCTGATAACGAAATTGAACGGGTGATTATTATCCGTAAGTAAAGGTAGTTCCACCAATTTACGTAGTTAGGCGAGAATTTTAGTTTGGAATCGTTCGTATTAAATTCATCTTCAATTAAAGATGGGAATCGAGTAAATAGCGAATGATCGAAAAAATCGCTTGATGAGAAATAACCATCTAACGAGAAATATTTTACCTTCGTAAACGGATTGATTTTCTTGATAGCCTCTACCGTATGTGCATGTATTTAGTATACTTCTGATATTTGGAGTTGGTAAAGAACTAAACCAAAAAAGGATAAATAATTAAGGTTCGTTTCAATAAGTTTCGAATTACTTTAATAGTAATGCTTTTCTTACTACTTCGTTTTAGCTGATTTCACTCAATTTGAATAGGTTTTGAACGAATAGTAGGGATTGAACTTAAAAATGCGAGTCAAAGATGATTTTCTGTTGATTAGGATAGGTTATTTTAAAACCATACTGTTACAAGTTGAGTAATACTGTTTTTAAAATCTCAATCATTTTGTTTCTAAGCGTTTTTAGCAAAAATTAAGCATCCTCTCCTTTGTTGTGATTAAAGAAGAGCTTAAATCATCAAATGATGGTTTTTAAATTAAATATAAGTACAAGTGAGCAAAGTCATTCTGAGAGAATGACTTTTTTGTTTTTCTCATTAAATAAAAAAAGAAATAGAAAGAAGGAAAGAAATTGAAACTAACAAGACTTAAAGTAAAAAAGGAATGAGTCTGAAGAGTCTTCATTTTAAATACCCAATTTAAAGAATCGCCAAAAGAAGTGGATGGTGTTCTTGGTAGTTATGTAAAATTCTATGGGGATTCCGAAAAACATGGTGTGTTACCAATTGTAGTGGACAAAAGCGCTGCAGCTTTACCGGAAGGCGAAGTGGAAGTCGAATTCGAGGAGACTTATTTGGTTCGGATCACAAGTCGTGAAAACAACGATGATGGTCGAATGGTCAACTCAGTAAATGGTTATTTAGATTTCTCTCTTTATTTATATGTTGTAACAGTCAGTCAAGGAAGGGCGTAAATGTGGTATTAAAATTTAAGGACAACAACAATATTACTAGAGTTTCGGATAATTCCAGTTTAGGAGCAATTCGTTTTAGTTCATTAGAAGATCAAAAAAATATGGAAACTGGAATTCAACCTGAGATAAGTGAGAAAAAAATTGTATTACTTGATTAATCACAATTTATCCACTCATATAGATTAACATAACTTATTCTCTTAACTAAGTGTCTAGTTTTTCTTGACAACTCCACCAAATCCACTCCTTAAAAGTCTAACTTTTAGGGGTCACTACATTTTTCGTCATTTCTTGCGTTTTTTTGTTAGAGATTTATGTCACAGATCCTATTTGAGAAATTGTACAAAAGTTATTTTGGACAAGAACGTAACACATATCAAAATGCGGCCTGTACAACCTTACAGTTAGAATCTATTGATGTATACACCAAAATACTATCTTCTAAAATTTAGAGGGTTTGGTGATTGTGTATCATAAAATTAAAAATGATAATCAAGATTGGATAAATGGAACGAACATTTTCAAGGTGACGTATAAAAATGAATCTAATCTGATTGATAGTATTGCCAACTTAGGCAGTGCTTATGTCGAAGAGTGATATGTGTGTTCATATTGTCTTTAAAGGCTTTTAATTAACTTAAATAGAGATTTAAAATCTTCATAAAAATTGCATCTTATCTTTAAAAATCTAAACAGACTAACTATCAGGCTTATTGAATTATTACTAAAAAAATTGACTACGTTTAATTCTTATGATACAATGAAAACGTAATCAATGAGAGTAACTCTTCGGAGGCTTAACCAGTGATATACAAAACTGCTTTTTCGTGTGGTTTTTTATATTGTGATGGCCCCGAAGTTTTTTGTGCTATCATAGCCAAAAACACACCACTGACAGATAAAGATAGGAAAATATTTTCTAATAAGGTGGTGTAAAGGATACTTATATACCTGAATTTTTAGTTAAAGATATGGTCTGATCTCTTGTTATTGATTAGTTATAAAAGAATTGCATTAGGTATTTGTCGTTATGCAAATAATTGTGTGAGAAAGGTTTCATACAATATAAGATTCTATTTGCATTTTTACTAACTAGTTTTAGTGACGATATTTTTCTTTAAGTATTGGAAAGTAATATAAATAGTCATAGTGATTTACTTTATACTTACAAACTTTGGATAGGCTACAATTAACTAGACAGAAAAATTAAGGTGTGTAGACTAGA
>NZ_JACVUH010000031.1:0-8299 GCF_016516865.1 Enterococcus sp. S53 | reverse complement strand
CCAGTATATAGTAGTAAGGAAATGATTTAATTAAAAGACGCAGTGAAATAACTTCATTAAAAACCCGTTGGGGCTCTAAGGCTCTAACGGGTTTTGTCTTTTATACATAGTTCCAAGGGGCAGAAAAGGGGCAATAAATTGTAGTTTAAAGTCCGTCCTTTTCCAAATCTTCCAGTATATTGGCACGCATATTTTTAGTAACGTGTGTGTAAATCTGATTTGTAATCTTAGAATCCTCATGACCAACTCTATCCATGATTGCTTTTAGCGGATAGCCTTTTTCGGCAAGCCAAGAAATATGAGTGTGGCGAAAAATATGTGAGGATAAATTCTTATGTTCAAGTCCAACTCTTGCTCCAGCTTTTTTCAATCCGAGGTTGAAAGAATTAATTTGAACGGGAACACCATTTTTAGTTACAAATAGATAGTTCAATTTCTCAAATTTAGGATTCTCAATATCATCCAAATTCACTTCATCAATGGTTCGTTGGACGAGATCGATTGTCCTTTTTGTGATATCGATCGTTCTATAAGAAGCATTTGTTTTAACAGGTCCTTTAATACCCTTTCGATAACCTCCAGTTCGGTCAATTGATCCACTTACATGGGCTTGGCGATTAACCAAATCAAAATCATTTGGCTGCATTGCTGTAGCCTCGCCAACACGCATCCCCGTCAAGAACATAAATTCTGCTAATCTACCTAACCGATATGTCGAGGGGCGACGATATAGTTCTTCAATGAGCATTTCTGCTTCTTCTCGTTCTAAGTATTTGTTTTCAAGCTTCTTGAAGTCCTCACGAGTCTTTGGTCTCTTCTTTATGATAACGTCAGTCATTGGGTTAAAATCCACGTAGCTCATTCTACGAGCGTATTCAAATACCATATTAAAAATAGATTTTATGGTACTCATGTATTCATCCGAATAATCAAGCTTATTGAATGCAGTTTGTAATAAAGGGGCATCTATGTTGTCAGTCCAAACATCAGAACCGATCATTTCCTTCACAGTTTTTATAGTGGCGTTGTATGCGGACTTCGAACTGTTCCTAAGCGGCTTTTTATGACCTTCATACCATTGATCAATCGCATCATGGAACATGATCCGCTCTTTTTTCTTCTCGTTTATCGCTTCGTTAATCTTTGAATCTAACATCTTACGTGCTTTGTTAGAGGCTTGAGCAGAATCGCTTGTGAGTATAACACTCTTCTTTTTGGTCTTCTCGGAATACGGATCCTTATATCTCTCTACGTATTTAAAGCGTCCATCCGCTAGTTTTTCAATCCACACTTTCAACAACTCCTATTTTCTGATACAATAGGCGTAACCTATTGGTTATTTTCTGTTTGCACGCCCCCTGACTACCAGGAAAGAGGGGCGTGTTTTTTTATAGCATTGTAATTATCAACCAAATGCAAAACAACCCCAAGGGTATCATAAAAATAAAACACCCAATTTGCTGAATGACGTTGCCTGTTTTTTCGATGCTGTCTCCAGACTTTTCCATTTTCTCTCCGAATCTGTATAACTTCGAATTAGCTAGATGTGATTCGTAATCATAAAATATTTTATGAACATCATCTGGATTATATTGGATACCGCAGTTAGGGCATTGCGTTGTATTAAAAGTTAGATAGAAATCTTTAGAACAATTCTCGCATTTGATTTTTAACCTCTTGCTTTTAACATCCATTTAAAACACCTCATTTCTTTGATATAATAATTTTGTAATCTCTCAGAAATGAGTAATCCTTATCGAAGCTGGAACTTCGGTAGGGTATTTTTTTATAAACTATTCTGGTATGCGTATTCAATTTCTTTTTTCTTTGTACTTCCCCAACCAGAAAGGCGCTGATTTATAAAATACTTATCATCTTTATTGTTTTGAAATCTTTGAATCAGATTTGATGCTGAAGAACCGTTTATGTTTAGTGTTGTTTGACAGAATTGCACCAGCCTAGTATAAAGAGCCGGAAAAGACATTCCAAGAGCATCTGCCATTTTATAGAAAGAAATGTCTGTTTCCATAAACTTTACAATAGTTATGTCAGGAAGCATTTTAACTCCAGCTCCCGCATTTGCCAATCTTTCAACTGCTAATTCTTCCTTAGTATAAAAAGCCGTATTTTCCTCAACATTAAAGAATTTTTGAGTAGGTTTATTTTCATCAAAGTCATAGATAATATGATCCGTCTCATGAGCTGCACTAAAACGTTGACGAGCCAAAACCATTTTTGAGTTAATAAAAATTGCTGTTGTATAATTACTTTTAACTGTGAATCCAGAATAAAAATCTAAGGACAATCTAGGGGGATTATTTATAAATTCAATTTTATTGTCAGCTATAAATTTTTCAAAATACATTTCCCAATTATATTCAATAGGGTCTATATCGTTTTCTAATAAAAATCTATTGAGTAACAAGTTATTACTTTCGATACGCTCTGATACCTCAACATCCATCAAATACACCTACTTATTTTTGTTCTTTTCATCTAATTCTTTCATCGTAAATTTAACAAAATCCATGAGCTTTACAACTTCTCGTCTATACTCATCCCGCTTCTCTTCAGGTATTTCCATTTCGTTTTTTCGAAACATCATAACTAAATCATCGTATTCATCTTCAGACTCTGCATTATGAGGATTATCCGTTCTACCCAACAAATAATCAACAGATACTCCAAAATAATTGGCTATTTCCTGCAATCTTTCAGCGGAAGGGTTAGAACTTTTTAATCTATATAGTACATTTCTACCATATCCTAATTCTTCTTCCACTTTGTTTAATGATTTTCCTTGCTTTTTTGCTAATTCTTTTATTCTCTCAAACGTTGTCATATCAATATTCCTTTCGTTCAAGAAAAATATTTAACATTATTTGTTAAATAAATGTTGATTAATTTAACAATAGGTGTTAATATCATTCTTGTAAACAAGTTTAACAACTATAAAGACAACAAAAACACCTTTGATTAATAAATGCCAACCGCCAAGAAAGCTTTTAAATCAATGTTTATATGTCTTATTTAACTATGGACTAATGTTAACACTACATGTTAATTAAGTCAACATAATTTATTAAACAGTTGTTAAACTTGTTTCGCAATCTGATAAGCGAGGTGAATAAAATGGCAACTTCAAAGGAAACTGTTCAAAAGATTTTGGACTATTTCGATACACAAGGGTGGCTTATCCCTGATGTAGCAAGTGCATTAAATGTGTCTGAACAATATCTTCGAAGAGTTTTAAACAATCCGGAAAAACATCCGAAACAAATCACAAACATTATTGCCCATTACAAAATTAGATAGGAGATTGGTTCTATGAAAAAGCCGACTTTAAAAGAATTGATCATATCTGCTGAAAAAGAAGCAAATCCAGATGATTGGTATCGACAAGGGCTTATACTAGAAAAATTTCATGGGATGTCAAAATCAGCTTTGCTGCAATACTGCAAGGAGATGGACGAAATTCCTGAATTCGCAGAAGGTTTGCTTCGCCCGGGCCCTTCAACAACATTCATTCATTATCATACTTTCTTATGGTTCCTAAAATGGAAGGACACCAACAAATATCTGACTAAGAAAGTATCGCCGAAAGAAGTGCTTGGCGGTGTTACAGCATGAACTACACCTTACAACAAGAGCTTATGATCCACGGTCTTATCAAAGAAAAGATGAGAACCTTACACGATCAACTTAACGATCGGAAAGTACCATTGACTGACACACAGCGAGATCTATCGATTCGAGAATTGAGGAGTTATCAAGAGTTGATTTATCAGAATCGGTTGAATCGGCAATTAAACAATTCATTAACCAAATAATATGACTGAAGAGGAGAAATACAAAATGAATAAATTACAAAAAGAAAGCATTCAAAACAACCGGAAACTTACTGCGATGAGACGTGAGCTTCGTAATACAAAGGATAAAGCGGCGAGATTCCAAATTGAAGAAGGTATCAAGGAGTTGAAAGCATCCATTAGAAATTATGGTCGTGGACCTTTAGTTACAAAACCATTTCCTAAATAGAATTGAGGTGAGATGAATGGATAACTATTTAGAACGCATCGCCATCGCCTTGGAAAGCGCGGCAAAAAGCCTCAGTACTTTGGCAGAAGATACTAAGGCTAATAAAGAATTAAAAATAGAGGTATTGGCAAATCTTGAAGGTATGGAAAAATCAATTCGAGAAATACAAGAGAATCCATTTGGTTTAAGACAAAGAGGTGATTAAGAGTTATGAACATAAAAGAAGCTGTGAAAAAAGCCTTATCAGATGGAAAGTGCATATATAGAAAATCTGAAAAAGAAGCAGGAATCGATGTGAAAGTAAAGCCGACCACCAGCAGTTGGGAATGTTGTTTGCTTATTTCACCTAATCTAGAAGAGATTGGTATTAGATGGAATCCTACTGCTGATGATTTAATGGCTGAGGATTGGGAAACTGATTAATCCAATTTAAGAGTCTTCATAATTACATTACTAGCAATGGTACTCATTATGTCGATTGATACACTTGTGATTTTAGATGAAATCTTTTTACTTTCTTTCCAAATTTTAGGGTCTCTAATATTATCCAAGTATTTATGGCCTTCAAAAGTCAAACTTTTTATACAAGTAATATAAGGTTTACCACTGGCGATTTTCACATAACCATTAATTAGTTTAGCATCATCATTTCCAATTTTAGTAATAGTGTAGCAAATTTCATCTTTCGAATATTTCTCGAGACGTTCCGATTCGAAAATACTATCGTTAGTAACTTGATTATTGTATGGAAGTTCTTCAGCAAACAATAAAACATCTCGAATGCAATCGTGATTTAACTTCAATATTCTGTACCCCTTATCAATTATTTCAGCCGACCACTGACTGATAAGGAAATTATACAACAGAAAGGAAATTGAAAAATGACAAATTTAGTAATTATGAAAGACCAACAAGCAGTAACAACTAGCTTAAATTTAGCTGAAAGCTTTGAGAAAGAACACAAAAACGTAATACAGGCTATTGAAGCAAAGATTCAATCGGCTGAAAATTCAGCGCATTACGAAAAAATGTTTGCTGTGGGAACTTACAAGGATTCTAGAGGAAGACACCAAAAGATGTATTACATGAATCGGGACGGTTGGACATTTATCGCTGTTGGATTTACCGGAAGAAAAGCAGATGATTTCAAACTTAAATACATTGAAGCTTTCAACAAAATGGAGGATCACATCAAGCAACAACCGCAGATTCCTGATACACCAAGAGGTCTTGCCTTGCTAGCTCTCGCTGCAAATGAAGAAGCAAGTAAACGCATTGATGATATCGACACTCGTCTTGTAGACATCGAAGAAAACAAACTGATCACTACTGAAGACAAAGGAACCATCGATCGTGCGGTCCAAAAGAAAGTCTATCAGATCTGCAAGGATCAACATCTTGGACAAGGCGCAAAAAGCATGCTGTTTCAGGATTTAGGATCAAGCATCAAACAATTGTTCAGTGTTCCAAATCGTGGCCGTATTAAAGACAAGGATTTCCAAAAGGTTTTGGGGTTTATTGACCATTGGCAGCCGTCATCTGTAACCAAGGAACGAATCAATCAGATTCAAACGGAATTAGAAATGTAGGAGGAACTTAAATGAAAATCAACGAAAAATTAGAGCAAAAATGGCAAGAGTGGGAAACGATGATGGAAGGCGCTGAAATGCTTCTAAATGCTGCGAGAGATTTAGGTTCAACTGTCGTAAACGAGGATGAAACGTTTGTTGATTTAGCTAGCGAAAAAATCCAATTAACCATTGACCAATTGGAATGCGCAAAGAAATTGGTTGAAAAGATAGAATTCGCAGAAGAAATAGTGGAATAGGCAAATAATTTTTAAGGGAGGTAATTAATCAGGTGAAAGGACTGCGAAGATCGGCATTCATCATCACGATATTTTTCTTAGGCGTTTGGTTCGGAAACTACCGTCAATTGCCAGATTGGGCAATCATAGCATTGCCAGTGTCAATCATGTGGTGGTTGATCAAGTATGACGAGATTGCATATAGGAGACGGTTAAGGAGGGGAGTAAAAAATGCTGATAGAAGAAAAGCTTCATCAGTTCCAATGCAAGAGCTGCAATAGAAAAACGCTTATCAATGCTACAGAATTGAAAAAATGCGAGCCATGGAATGGTCCCTACTGCACGAAATGTGGCAGACGTCTCAAGGAGATTGAGAAATGAAGAGACAACAAAAAGAGCTTACACCAGTTACCGCTAGCGTAAGCCAAAATTAAACCATTATTCAAGGAGAGTGTAACACATGAACGAAAAAATTCAAAATTTGATTATGGCACTAGCATTGGAGTGTCGTGCGAACAATGTCGCTTTATCATTATGTGCCTTTGATGAAAATGGCTTAGCATCATTATCTCAGGTGGGTTCAAACACTCAGGTTGAACTGTCTATTTTTAATCAGCTTGACCAATGGGAAGAAAACCTGAAGCTTTGTGATTGCCAGGAGTGTAAAGCCAAGTTAGAACAACTGAAAGAAAACGAGCAAGAAAGGTTAGAAAAAAAGTCGCCAACAAATTCTGATGATCTTTCTGAGAAACTCGCAGCATTTTTCCGAGGTGATCTCACATGAAAAAAATCACTTTAAATCGTTTATCACTTAAACACTTCAAAGGTTTGGATTCGTTCGAATTTGAACCGCAAGGCAAAAGCGCCACAGTAAGCGGTCAGAACGGATCAGGAAAAACAACACTGGCTGATGCATTACTTTGGTTGCTTTTTGGCAAAGACACTCGAGGTGCAAAATTAAACCCTAAACCTTTGGATGGAAACAACGAGGAAAAATTAGGGTTAGAACCCACTGTTGAAACAGAGCTTGTCATTGATGGCACTATGGTCACGTTAAAACGAGTTCAAGAAGAAAAATGGAACACACCTCGTGGACAACTTGAAAAGGTTCGAGTTAGTGACACAACCAAATACACGATTGATGGCGTTCCGACCATGGAAAAAGAATGGAAAGCATATTTTGAAAAAATTAGTGCTGAAACTATTTTGCAGATGCTTTTTGATTCTACCTTCTTCATGAAGATGAACTGGAAAAACCGTCGTGAGATCTTGGTCAACATGACTGGCTTAAGTGATGAAGAAATCATCGCAAAAGATCCAGCGTTGAAAGGTATCGAAAAAGTCATCAAGGAGCATACGATCGATGATTATCGAAAAATCCTTTATTCACAGAAAAAAGAAGTGAAGAGACAAATTGATGGATTACCTGCTCGAATTCAAGAGGTCACAGAAATGTTCGCTAAAGCAAAAGCTGACATCGGGGACCAATCTGCTGATGAGATTCAGGAGCAAGTTTTTGAATACGAAGCCGATGTGTCTGATTTGCAAAATAAATTAAATGCAATCGCCGCTGGCAATGCAACGCTTGATCATCATGAAGTACTAGCCAATTTGAAAGTTAAGCTAGCAAATGCTCAATCCGCTTTTTTGTCCAGTACTAATATGGAAACACGATCTTTACAAGATGATCTCAATAAGCAACGACGAATCGTGAATGAAATTCGTTCGCTTAGGGACGAAGAAGAAATTAAGAAAGATAGGGTAATCAAACAGTTCTATGATTTAGATCACTTTCTAACTGAGCATCGCAATAAATATCGCATATTAAAAGAAACTGCTTTTGATGATCATCAAAAAGTATGTCCTACATGCGCTCAGGAACTACCGGCTGATCAAATCGAAGGAATGGTTTCGAGATTTAACCAGCAGAAAACAAAGGACATGGAATCCAACATCGCTGAGGGGAAAGCCGCTAAAGAGAAATTGCTCGCTTACAAAGGCGTAATTGCTGATCACGAAAAAGAATATATTCGTTTAGAAAATAGTTTATCTGAAGCAGAAGAAACATTGAAAAAAATCAATGAGGAACTCGTATTCATTGAAAGCTCCACTCAAAAATTTGAAGAAACAAAAGAATATCAAAAAATTCAAGATCAAATCAAAGTCGTGCAACAAAAGATCTTGAATGCAACTTCTGACACAGCAGAAGAAGAACAAGACCTAAAAGAACAAATTCGGCAAAAACGAGTATTGATTGCGGAAGCGCAAGCGAAATTCCAGCAAATTAAAGGACTATCCGGTTACGAAAATCGTATCGAGGAACTGAAAAAAGAAGATGCTGCATTGAAGACGCAAAATCAGGAGATTGAAAAAAACATGTTTCTTCTGGATGAGTTCACTCGTAAAAAAGTCAGCTATCTAGAAGAGTCCATCAACAGCAAGTTTGAACTCGTC
>NZ_JACVUH010000030.1:0-12137 GCF_016516865.1 Enterococcus sp. S53 | reverse complement strand
TCTAGTCTACACACCTTAATTTTTCTGTCTAGTTAATTGTAGCCTATCCAACCATTCCTATTTTTAAAGAATATGTTTGATGCCCTTTTTTTATAAGTAAGAACGGTTTACATTATTTATATTATCAACTTTATTTAAGGTTTCTAATAATATAATTACTCGTTTAAAGAACTTCTTCCTAGGCGTTCAGAAAGAACAGCCATGAATTTACGTGTTACAAAACGGGAACTATTAGCAATCAAATAGTTTTTTATTCCGTCAACTACATAAGTACGATTTCTTTCTAGACCACGAAAAGCAGTTCTCACAACTGATTGAGGTGTTCCCGTAACCCCGCCGGGCATATCTGAAGTACCAACTACATCGAAGAAACCAGTTTTAGTAGCACCTGGACAAAGGGCAAGCACACGAATTCCTAGATGACGATTCTCAGCCCATAGAGATTCAGAAAAAGATAATACAAATGCTTTTGTAGCAGCATATACGCCCATATAAGGAAATGGATAGAAGGCCAAGAACGACGACACATTTACAATAATTCCTTCTTGCTTATGTTGCATGTATGGTAAAAATTGAGCAGTCATATCCATAACTGACGTTATATTAAGTTCGACCATTTGTCGATATTGATCCATAGAATCTTCCTGAAATTTACCATGACTACCAAATCCAGCATTATTAATTAAAATGTCTACATTTAGACCAAGAGCTTTAACTTTGTCTGCAACTTCGATAGCGGCACCTGGTTTCGAAAGATCACTAACCAAAAAATAGCTATTTACTCCATAGGTTGTTCTTAACTCATTTGCAAGAACTTCCAATTTGTCTTTGGAGCGAGCTACTAGGATTAAATCACTTCCCTTAGCTGCAAGTTCTTTAGAATATTCTTTGCCAATACCTGATGAAGCTCCTGTAACAAGAGCGATTTTATTTCTATAATTTATCATAATTTTACTCATGAATTTCTTCCCTAATTCAAGTAAAGTTAAAAGAAGTTTTCATGATCTCCTTTCTTTGATTCGAGATTTTAATTGTTTTCAGAGACAATTAGATTAAGACGATTTACTCAAAGGTTCATTAAAGTTATCCCTAAACTAAAGTTTATTTAATAGATCCATGAATCCTTCAACATTTTTCTTAACACAATCAATATTTAGGTGATAAATTCTTTCTTTACCACTTTTTTCAACATAAACGAGGTCTGACTGTAAAAGTAACTTCAAATGATGCGAAATTGCGGGTCTAGATAAGGACATTTCCTTTGTGATTTCAGTAACACTCATTCCTCCTTTTTCAAATAAAATACTGACAATTTCCTGTCGGTTATCTTCTTGTAACATAGAAAAAAAAGAAGTTGATTCTCGCAATAGTTCCAAAAATGATTCTTTCATAAAAGCCTCCTATTATTAATAAAAATAATTATAACTAAATGAGTTTAAACGTGTCAACTTTTAATGTTTACTATAATATTAATCATTAAAAAATAAATTTTAATGGTAAATAACGTTAAGTAAAACCAAATCTCGTACAAAAAAATAAGATAACTGATATTTCATAAAATTTTGTTGATAGAAAGAGTATATTAATTATACTGATATAAAAATAAATTGTGAAATAAAATTAATAGAGTTAAATAGTTTAGTTACCTTTAACTATCTCTCAACAAAATTAGGGTTGACTAAGCAAATTCAATATGATTTAATGATTTTGAGATAATTTGTTACTCTTCGGAGGCATGACTATCAGAGCACCATGATTTAAATTTTATAATTATAAAATTATTACCCAATGAATTCGTTTTGTTGCAACCGTTTACTTTTAGGGAGGGCTGGAAGCAAAAGACAAGGAGGGGAGATTTCTGAGGGCAATAAGGAAATTGAACAATAATGTTGTAATTTGTTTAGACAACAATAATTGTGAAGTTATTGCTATGGGTAAAGGACTTGGTTTTGGGGAGTTACCACGTGAAATTTCACTTTCAGAAGTTGAACGTAGTTTTTATAATATTGATCTAAATGGACAAAATATTATGAAAGATTTACCAACTGAAATAGTTATTTTTACTGCAAAAATTATTGATATTGTTTCAAATGAATTACCATATGAGTTGAGTCCAAATGCGGTATTATTATTATCCGATCATATAGCATTTGCTATTGAGAGAATTAAAAATAGTATGGGTGTTAAAATGGGGCTTTTGTATGATGTTAAGCAGAGGTATCCATTAGAATACAAAATTGGAAGGTATATTGTATCGAAAATTTACAAAGAGTTTCGTGTTTTACTACCAGAGGAAGAAATTGCAGCTATTGCACTGAATTTAATTAATGCAAATATCAATCGTAAAATTGATACACAACAAGCTGAAATAAATAAACACATAGATATGTTGGAAGAAATTACAGAAATTGTGGAAAATCAATTTTATATTATTATTGATCGTGAGTCATTTGAATTTTCTAGATGGGCAACACATCTTCAATATTTATTCCAACGAATAGATAGTGACAAACTGATTGATAGTGCGAACTTGCAAATGTATAATACATTTAAATCTGAGTTTGTTGAAGTATCAACATGTGTTGATAAAATTAGTTCTCATATTGCACAAGAGTGGGATAAGCAATTATCTGAGGAAGAAAAGCTTTATTTAATGCTTCACCTTAATCGAATTATTATCAGAAAAGGATTGTAACCTGAAAAGGGCATGACCTCTAGTAACCAGAATACAACTGGTACTAAGAGGTCTTTTTTATTAAAGAACTGGATTGTTACCTATTAATAGGGCATTACCTCCAAAATTATGACAACTATTTGTTGTAATATGGGAGGTCGTTTTTAATTTATGGTAGATGATGACTGCTTAAAGATTAATCAATATAAAAGGGGAGACAGATTATGTCTAAATATGAAAAAACTGCTAATGAAATCCTTTCAAATGTTGGGGGGAAAGAAAATGTTTCATCTGTTACTCATTGTATGACTAGATTACGATTTGTTTTGAAAGATGAGAGCTTAGCAAAAGATAGCAATCTTGAAGAAATAAAAGAGGTTATTAAAGTAATGCATGCTGGAGGTCAAGTGCAAGTTGTTATAGGACCTATTGTTGATAATGTTTATGCAGAGCTAGTAAAAATTGGAGGATTTACTGAGAATGAAAAATTAGATGTTGAAATAAAGGAAGAAGTGAAACAAGAAAGTCCTAAGTTCTCATTTAAAGAAATCGGTAATAATATTATGAAAGCACTAAGCGGGTCAATTACTCCAATATTACCAATATTCATTGTAAGTGGGATAATGAAAATGTTTGCTTTTCTTTTAGGACCAGACATTTTTAACCTATTATCAAATGAGAGTGATCCTATCAGATTATTTAACTTAGTCGGAGATGCTGGATATTATTTTCTGCCAATATTTATTGCTTATAGTGCTGCAAAGTATTTCAATACAAGTATTGTGCTTTCATTACTCTTGGGAGCAGTTTTAATTCATCCAGAAATGTTAGCTATTGTTGAATCTGGAAAATCATTTAGTGTTTATGGTATTCCTATGGTACCAGTGAATTATGTTCAAGCTGTTATTCCAATAATTTTAAATATTTGGATTTTATCTCACATTGAAAAAGCTGTAAAAAAAATAGTACCTGATAATTTAAGAACACTAGGAATACCTGTTCTTACTATGTTAATCATGCTACCAGTTGCTCTTACTATAGTAGGACCATTCACGTCGTTTATAATGGGTGGTGTGGCGAACGTAATAATATGGTTATCGAATACGGTAGGTATGCTAGCAGTTTCAGTTATTGGTGGTATTTGGTCTTTAGTTATTGCAACAGGTATGCACATACCTATTTTTACTGCACTACTTCCAGCAAGTATGGAAATTGGTTATGATGCTATTTTAAGTCCGGGTACAATTTCAGCAGGATTTGCATCTTTAGCTGTGGCACTTGGCTATGGTTTAAGAGCTGCAAAAAAAGAAGATAGATCAATTGGATGGGGATTCCTGATTACTTATGCTTTTGGTAAAGTTAGTGAACCTTTAATTTTTGGTCTTTTATTAAGAAATAAAAAAGCACTTATTTGGAGTATCATTGGAGGTATGAGTGGTGGACTTGTAATGGGTATATTAAATGCAAAAGTATATATTTTCTCTGGTGTTGGATTTCCTTTTATGAATCCGCTGAGATTTGGTCCCGATTTAATTAAAGGAGCAATTGGATGTTTAGTTTCTTTTGGAGTAACTTTAGCTCTGTCCTTGGTATTCGGATTTGAAAGTAAAACAAAAGAAAAAGCAAAATAAGTTTTATTTCTAATCAAATAATTAAAACAAAGTCGAACCTGGATAATACGATTGAAATTTGCGTTAACCAGGTTCGCTAAATATTGAAATTTTAAAGTGGAGGACAAAAATACATGGTATTTAGAAGTGATTTTTTATGGGGTGGCGCAACAGCTGCTAATCAATGGGAAGGTGCATATAATCAAGGTGGACGTGGACTTGCTAATGCAGATGTGCTTCCACATGGTAAAGATCGTAGATCAGTAATCGTTGGTGATCGAGTAATGCTTGATCCGGATTCAGAACATTATTATCCAACTTTAGAAGCTATAGATTTCTACAATCGATACAAGGAAGATATTGCATTATTTGGAGAAATGGGTTTTAAAACTTTACGAATGTCAATTGCTTGGAGTCGCATTTTTCCTAATGGGGATGATACTGAACCAAATGAAGAAGGATTGCAATTTTATGAAGATGTATTCAAGGAATGTTTAAAATACGGTATTGAACCATTAGTCACATTAACTCATTACGATATTCCAATTCATTTAGTTACGGAATACGGGGGATGGCGTAATCGAAAAGTTATAGAATGTTACAAACGTCTAGTTACAGTGCTATTTAAGCGTTATAAAGGGCTAGTAAAAAACTGGTTAACATTTAACGAAATCAATATCATGACGCAAGCATATTTCATGGCCGCAGGTATTATTTTTGAAGAAGGTGAAGATAGATATAGCACAATTTATGATGCTGTTCATCATGTTTTAGTAGCTAGTGCTTGGGCTGTAAAGTTGTGTCATGAAATTGCTCCAGATGCTCAAATCGGTTGTATGCTCAATGCAGGTATTTATTACCCAATGACTTGTAATCCAAAAGATGTACAAGCAGCTCAAAATGAAAATCGTAAGCATTATATGTTTTCAGATGTTCAAGTGCGAGGAAATTATCCTAGCCATGTTCTAAAAGAATTTGAGCGTAATAATTATACATTACCATTTAAGGAAGATGACGATAAAATTTTACGTGAAAATTTAGTTGATTTTGTATCTTTTTCTTACTATTCAACTCGTGTAGTTGAAGCTGGAAGTGACGGAAAATATGATTCTAACTTATTGAAATCAGCTAAAAATCCGTATGTAGAGATGGAACCGTGGGGAAGACATCTAGATCCTGTTGGATTAAGAATTACAATGAATGAAATACATGATCGTTATCAAAAACCCCTATTTCTTGTTGAAAATGGTTTAGGAGCAATAGATGAACCAGACGAGAATGGTTATGTAGAAGATGATTATCGTATTAATTATTTACGTGATCATATTAGTGAAATGAAAAAAGCTGTTGAATTAGATGGTATAGATTTGCTTGGATATACATGCTGGGGACCTATTGACTTAGTATCTGTTGCGACAGGTGAAATGTCAAAACGTTATGGTTTTATATATGTTGATCGGGATGACTTTGGCAATGGAACCTTAAACAGATCTAAGAAAAAATCATTTAATTGGTATAAACAAGTAATTGCGTCTAATGGTGAGAATTTAGGTTCAATTGAGGGAAAAGCATGAAATTATTGATACAATCAGATGACTATGGCATGACAAGAGGAATTTCAAGTGGTGTTATCTATGGAATTGAACACGGACTTATTAAAAACACAGGAATGTTTACTAACATGCCTTTTATCGAAGAATATGTCGAGTGGATAAAACCATTTTTAAACCAAATATGTTTCGGTATAGACTTGAATATAACAACAGGATCTCCAGTATTATCAGCTGAAGAAATTCCAACATTAGTAAATTCAGACGGAGTTTTTGTTTCTAGTTGGGAAAGAAGACAATTAGATATTAATAATGGAGATACATGCTCTGCTTCTTATGAAGATATCTATAAAGAATTTGATGCACAGATAAAAAAATTTATTGAACTGATTGGGAAAAATCCTGACTATATTCATGCCCATGCCTATACGTCTGACTTAGTTATGGGAATTCAAAGAGAACTTTCAAAAAAATATGGAGTTATATATTCTTTTGATGCATGGGATTATATGTCTACTGAACAAAAATATTCTAGCCGAATCAATTGGTACATTAAACCTGCTACGCTTGAAAATCAATTAGCGTCATCTTTAAAGGATTATATTTTAGAAAATAGCGAAAAAATATTATCAAAAGAATATTGTATCGTTATCGGTCACATGGGATTTGTCGATAGAGAATTGATGGATATATCTTCGTATAATATTTATCGTTTAAATGATTTAGATGCGGTCACTAACCGCGAATTTATTAATTGGGTCAAAGATAATAATGTGGAGTTAATTACTTATAAAGATCTAGAGTTAAAATAATTCCTGATTTTTAATAAATTTCCTTTCATGTTACTTAAAATTACTCAAGTGACTTTTAGGAAGAAAGGAAGATTATTATTGAAAGTTATAAGTTTTGACATCGATATGACATTGTTTGATTTTTCAACACAACAAATTTGTTCAAGTGCTTTGGAAACAATCGAGTTATTAAGAAAAAAATCAAAAATTGTATTAGCTACTGGAAGAAATATGACCTTAGATAGTAATCAATACATTATTGATTTATTAAAGCCTGATGCAATAATTCACATGAATGGAACTAAGGTAGAAATAAATGGTGAAATTTTATATGAAGAGTTTATTAAGCCCGAACTTTTAGAGGCTATTATTAATCGATCTGAAAAGATGAGTTGGTGTATTGGAACTTCTCAAAATTCAATTATGTATACAACAAATAAACAAAAAATTATTGAGATTGATACTAACCGATTAGGTTATTGTAACCGAAATTTTTCTGCTTTTAGAAACCTTATGGCAACCAATGTGCACTCATTCATCGCATATGAGAAATCTGAAACACTAGATATCATGGCTGCCGAATTTCCAATGCTTAGATTTGCAAAATTTACGCCTGATTTTGGAGCAGATGTAATTCCCTTAAACCTATCAAAGGCAACGGGTATGAATTTTTTATTATCTACCTGGAATTACAAGTTTAAAGATGTTATTTCTGTTGGAGATAGTATGAATGATTATGAAATTCTAAAAAAATCTGGTATTGGGATTGCCATGGGGAATGCTGATGATGACATAAAAAAAATCGCTGATATCGTTACGGATAATATTAATGAAGATGGTATTTATAAAGCATTCAAAACTTTAGAAATGATCTGATGTGAAGGGGGAAAATAGATGGATTTAGAAAAAGTAACATATCAAGAGCAAATATTGATTTTTGAAGAGTTCAATAATGATATGGCTTTAAGTCTAGCATTAATTATCAGTGAACAGACGAAAGAACGATTTGATAAACCGGTTGGAATTCAAATTTATTATGATGGAAAAATTGTTTTGTACTATTTAATGGAAGGTCGAAAAGAGTCTCCTTGGTTACTTAGAAAAAGAAAAACTGTTTTAGAGAGCGGACATAGTTCTCTTTTTGTAAGACTCAATAGTGGTGATGATTTATATAAATCTTGGGAAAATGATTCTGAATACGCCATCTGTGGTGGCGGATTTCCGATACGTATAAATGGAGGTATCCGCGGTGCCATTTGTGTATCAGGTTTAAATCATCAGGATGACCATCAGTTGATTGTCGATGCACTGTGTAAATTATTAGAAAAACAAACAAATGAAAGTGAGAAAAAAAATGATTAAATTAGGTATTGTAGGGGCAGGTAAAATAGTTCAAGTATTTTTATCTATTACTAAAGATTTACCAGAGATTGAGTTAACTGCTATCATCGGAGTTGAACAAGACAAAGAAAATATGATGGGCTTACAAGAAAAATATGGAATACAAGAAGTTTATACAGAATTTGATAAAGCCTTAACCAATTTAGAAATTGATACTATTTACATCGCATTACCAAATGACTTACATTATAGTTTTACAAAAAGAGCTCTAGAAGCTGGGAAAAATGTGATTTGTGAAAAACCTTTTACCTTATCACTTGAGCAATTATTAGATCTAGAAAAAACAGCTCATGAAAACAAAGTTATTTTAGTTGAAGCAATTACGAATCAATATTTACCTAATTATGAATCAATTAAAAATGAGATAAAAAAGATTGGAGATATAAAGATTGTGGAATGTAACTACTCACAATATTCTTCACGTTATGACTTATTTAAAGAAGGAACTATTCTACCTGCTTTTAATCCTAAAAAAGGTGGCGGGGCTTTAATGGATATAAATATCTACAACATTCATTTTGTCTTAGGATTATTTGGGAAACCAATGAGTGTGAGTTATGCAGCTAATGTTGAAAATGGAATTGATACATCTGGTATTTTATCTTTAGATTATGATGATAAAAAAGTTATTTGTATCGGTTCAAAGGATAGTAGTGCTGATATTCGTTCAGTCATTCAAGGAACGCGGGGATCGATTATTGTAAATGGACCAACAAATGTTTTAGGAAATTATTCAAAACAAATGAACAGAGAAGACCCTTCTTCTTTTAACGATAATACGCATCCACACCGTATGTATAATGAATTTGTTGAATTTAGTAGAATGATTGAAACAAAAGACTTTGAAGCAGCTAAAGAACGAATGACTCACTCAAAAAATGTAATGGAAATTGTTGATTTAGCTCTAGCAGATTCAGGAATTGTTCTAGGATAATTGAATGAGAAGGAGGGTTTCTAGTGGTAAAGAAAGTTTTAATAATTGGTGGAACAGGTACGATATCTTCTCCAACAACGCTCTTCTTAGCTAAACAATCTGATATTGAAGTGACTATTTTAAATCGAGGAAATAAATTGTCAAATTTACCTAAGAATATTGAAGTAGTCAAAGGAGATATTACGAAACAAACAGAGATGAGAATATGGCTTAAAGATAAACAGTTTGATTCGGTTATTCATTTCGTTTTATTTGATGCAGAGAGTGCAAAAGATAATATTGAGTTGTTTAAACATCATACAAAACAGTTTATTTTTATTAGTACAGTAGCTGCGTTAAATCATGAAGAACAATGCTTTATTGATGAAGAGACATCTTACGGGAATTCGTATTCTGGTTACGGGCAAAGTAAAGCTTTAGCAGAAAAAACATTTTTAGAACAATATCAATTTGACGGATTTCCAGTAACTATAGTTCGACCAACGCAAACATATGATAAAGATCGTATTCCTTTAAGTATCAAAGGAAATCATTGTTGGAGTGTTATTGATCGTATGCTAAAAGGAAAAGAAGTTATTGTTCATAGTGACGGACAATCAGTATGGGCAAGTACCCATGCAGAAGATTTTGCAAGAGGCATATTTCCTCTAATTGCAAATGAAGAAACAATTGGCGAAATCTATCAAATTATGAATACAGAAACTCATACTTGGGATATGGTTTATCAAATGTTAGCTAAATTATTAGATGTAGAATATAAGCCTGTATATATATCCTCAGAGTTACTAAGACACTCAAAACAATATCGATTAGAAACGTCCATTCAAGGTGATAAGAGATGGTCAAATATTTTTAATGTTGATAAATTAAAACTTGTTAATCCAAATTTTTCTTGTGAAATTGATTTAGAAACTGGATTAAAGAGATTTTTAAGCTATATGGATGACCATCCAGAGTTAAAAAAAAGTGATGAAGTTTTTGATACGTGGAGTGATGAAACGATAAAACTCTATAAAGAGTCTAAAACAAACTTTTTGAAATTTTTTAAATAATCATACAATGAGAAAGTAAATAAAGGAAGGAAGTTAAAAAATGTTTGGATTTTTAAATAAAAATAAACAACTGGAGCTCTACGCTCCAGCTTCTGGAGAATTAAAATCTATTACTGAGGTTGATGATGCTGTTTTTTCAGAAAAATTACTTGGTGATGGATATGCGGTTGTACCAAACGATCGAGAAGTTACCTCACCAGTAAATGGTATAATTTCAACAGTATTTCCTACTAAGCATGCATTTGGAATTACTACCCCTCAAGGTGATGATGTTCTAGTTCATATTGGAATTGATACAGTTGAATTAAAAGGTGAACCATTCGAAACATTTGTACAGGTTGGGGATAAAGTTACTTCAAAAACTGTTTTGGCTAAAGTAGATTTGCTTAAATTAGCTGAAGCAAATAAAGATAACTCAGTCATGGTTATTTTTACAAACGGTCGAGATATTGGTGACGCTAGGATTGGTTCGAGAATTCAGGTTTTAAAAGGTGACTTAATAGGGACTTTATAATAAGAATCTTTAAAAGGATCTATCATCAGGATGTACGCCTTTCGCAAATATCGTATTGGTTTAAAATTTCGTGTAATAACTTTAGAAATCTTAGAAAATTCCAAAAATTGAAATCCGAGTAAGTTAAAAATACTTCAAATCATCTTTATTATTATATGCTTTGAAAATATTTTTTTGTATAATAATTGTTTATATATCAAATAACACTAAATATAACTATGCTAATTTATTATAGCGATATCAGATACATTTAAAATTTTTCGTTTTATTTAATAAGTATTTAACTGCAGGGAGTTCTTTATACAATCATCAATCCATTTATAATACATTTCTTGTATGGTTCTTAGGAAGAATTGTGTAGGTCTCATTTCTTTCGGTAAGTGAGAAGTGCATTGCTTCTTAGTTATAGGCTCTATCAACTTTAAATTTGTTTTCTTAAGATTTTTACTATCAATGAAACATTGATTTTCGGTGTCCCTATTGTATTGAATCCAATTATGATCATTCCATTTATCTTAACGCCAATGTTAAGGGTAATCTTGGCTTATTTTTCAATGAGTACTGGAATCGTTCCCCTGACGAATGGAGCAAATATTCCATGGACAACTCCGCCTATCATATCAAAATTCTTAGTTAGTGGATGGTGGGGAGCACTATTGAATATTGTTCAAATTGTTCTTTCAATGCTGATTAATTTGCCTTTTCTCAAAACTGCAGATAATTCAGCTTTTGAAATCGAAAAGCTAAATGAAGGACTGGAAAGTAAAAATAATCAATGATACAATTATGAATTAATGCTTTCATTTTGGGAGTTACTTGATGTAAAGCCAGTCGTGTTTATTACTGAAAAGAGTGCACGGCTGGTTTTTCAGTAAAATGATGAGATTAAGGTGCAGAAGGTATCTATTTCTTTGTTTTAGTATAAAAAAATAGAAGTTAGTGTTCATGTGATGGGGAACTGCTTGGATAAGTACATATGAAAAAAACTCTGATAGAGGGGGAAATCTGTGTATTACGAATTATAAAATCTTAAGCCGATTTTTTGAATGATTATAAATCGAGAAGTTTATATGTGAGCTCATTTTATCAAATGCTGGCAGAATTTCTTGCTGTGGAATAAAAACCTGATCTTATAAAAGCAGAATCATTGAGTACATAATAACATATAGCTCGGGACAACTGATTTAAGTCGATAAACAATGACTCATCATGTTTTATAAAGAATAATTCTTGAGATAAATATAGATTTAAAGTCTAAATTATGTTTACTAGATGGATTGTAAACATAATTTAGACTGAGGAAAAGGATCCTATTTAAAATTCTCGAAAACTATAATGTGAAAACATAGTTTTCTTTAATTCTATCAGAAGATCATTCTGTTAATTTGAAAGCACGTGTCTTTATAATGTGCTCTCACAACTAACGTATAAAGCGGGTAAAAATGAAATTCAATAGCGGAACATTTAGAATAGAATTTAAATGTAGCAAATGAAGTAGGGACTTCCTAATTGTATAAACTATATTTAAGTTGAAAGAATATGGGTAAATATGGTTACTATTGGTGTTAGTATCAAATCTTAGACAGCTTTTCGTAGAGACAATAATAAATT